>DOTA01000279.1 GCA_003513015.1 Chloroflexota bacterium | reverse complement strand
TGACATTTCTGGGGTTGATGGCCATGGTAGACCCCGCCCGACCGGAAGTCAGCGCAGCCGTGCAGATTTGCAAACAAGCCGGGATCCGGCTTGTGATGATTACCGGGGATTACGGCCTTACTGCCGAGACCCTGGCCCGGCGAGTTGGGATGATCGAAAGCGAAGATGTGCTGATTTTGACCGGCGCCGAACTCGATCAGATGGATGAGCAGCAACTCCAATCACTATTGGATCAAGAAGTGGTGTTTGCGCGCATGTCACCGGAGAACAAACTGCGCCTGGTGGCCGCCTATCAAACCCGCGGCGAGGTGGTGGCGGTCACCGGCGACGGGGTGAATGATGCCCCGGCCCTGCGCAAAGCCGATGTCGGCATTGCTATGGGCTTGAGCGGCACGGATGTAGCCAAAGAAGCGGCCGATGTGATCCTGATTAACGATAATTTTGCAGCCATCGTGCGCGCAATTGAAGAAGGCCGAACGGTTTATGAGAATTTGCGCAAATTCATCACCTATATCTTTGCCAGCAATGTGCCGGAGGTTTTGCCATTCCTGCTAACCGCCTTATTCAATCTTCCCCTGGCGCTTACCGTGCGCCAAATTTTAGCGATAGACCTGCTGACAGATTTGTTCCCCGCCCTGGCACTGGGAGTCGAAAAACCGGAACCTGATATCATGCAGCACCCGCCCAGGCGGCGGAACCAGCCCTTGATCGACGACAAATTACTGCGGCGAGCCTTTCTTTGGTTGGGGCCTATTGAGGCGCTGCTGGCTTTCAGCGGTTTTTTCCTGGTATATGCCCTCTTCGCCGGGAAACTCTCCCCATTTTTGCCAAAAAACGGGTTAATGTCAGCACTGGTAGAAAACCAGGCTTATCCAACTTACTTGATGGCAATAACGATATTTCACGCCGGGGTAGTAATGGCACAGGTTGGCAATGTTTTTGCGGTGCGTACCAAAACCAATCGCAGAAACAATCGTTCCAGTATCTTCAGTAACCGTTTTCTCCTGACCAGCGTTGGCATAGAGATTGGTTTTATAATGTTATTAATCTATTTTCCCCCCTTCGCTGCCATTTTTCAACATGCACCTTTGCCGTTGGTTTTCTGGCTGTGGTTGATGTTCTATCCCGTTATCTTATTTGGCCTGGAATGGATGCGAAAAAAAATCGTCGAGAAGATTTCAGATCACCAGATTCATTCGAGTTGAGTTCTGTAATTCCAATTTTGGAGGCAGTATGAAAGTGATTATTATGGGTTGTGGCCGAGTCGGTGAGCAGCTTGGCTGGCTGCTACTGCGAGAAGGCCATCAAATAACGATGATTGACCATGACCCGCAAACGCTGGCCCGCTTAGGCCCAGGCTTTAAAGGCAAAACAATTTTGGGCGTGGGCTTTGATCGTGATGTGCTCATCGCGGCCGGTATTGAAGAAGCGGATGCCTTTGCTGCAACCAGTTCTTCGGACAATGCCAATATCGTCGCATCTCGGATTGCGCGCAACATCTTCCGGGTCCCCAGGGTGATTGCCCGTCTTTATGATCCGCGCCGCGCCGAAGTTTACCAACGTTTGGGGCTGCAAACGATTTCTTCCACCACCTGGGGGGCTGAACGCATCCGCGAGTTGCTGACTCACTCCGAGTTGGATCCCATCGCAACCTTTGGCAGCGGAGATGTTTCTTTGTTATCGATCGAAGCCCCCTATCATTTGGTTGGAAAAATGGCGAAACATCTAGCCATCCCGGGTGAAATTCAGGTCATCTCGATCACCCGCGAGGGGCGCGCTTTTATCCCCCTTGGGGGAACCGAATTTCGCAGGGGTGATCTTCTCCATCTCATGGTAGCAGCTTCGAGTATGGAACGGCTCAAAGAATTATTGGATTTTGGCGGAGGCATGTAGAATGAAGGTCATTATTGTTGGTGGTGGAAAAACCGGAGCCCAAGTTGCCCGGCAGTTAATCGATGAAGGGCATCAAATNNGACGCTCATTTTGGGCGATGGCAGTGCTCCGAATATTCTTGAAGCAGCCGGAATCCAATCCGCTCAGGTGTTGGCAGCCGTGACCGGAGATGATGAGACCAATCTGGTTGTCGCCACGCTGGCCCGTTTTGAGTTCAATATTGCGCGCACGATTGCTCGCGTCAACAACCCCATGAATGCCTGGTTGTTCACCCCCGATATGGGTGTGGATGTGGGCCTGAACCAGACGGATATTCTTTCCAGCCTGATTCTTGAAGAGATGTCGCTGGGCGATATGATGACCTTGCTCAAACTTCGCCGAGGGTTATATTCGCTGGTGGAAGAAAAACTGCCGCCGCGTTCGAAAGCAGTGGGCGTTATTCTACGCGATCTGCAACTCCCCAGCACTTGTGTGATTGCCGCTGTCATTCGAAACGGTCAGGTGATTACCCCGCGCGGCAACCTGGTATTTGAGGCAGGAGACGAAGTTTTTGCGATGGTGGATAACCAATCTAAAGACAAATTGCATGAAATGCTTGCGCCCGCGGTTTAATATCGGGCGCAAGCAAAAACCCGGTTAGCCATTTTCTGCTATCCAGGGAAATAGTGGACTGTAGCGTGTCAGAATTGACTGGACTAGAAAGGGGACTTAAAAATTAAGGGAGACTTTCAGGACTTTGAAGCTCGGGTAGGTAGATCCCCAAGGATCGAAAAAGGTAGTACTGAGAATAAAACGGGATCACTCTGCGGTTGTCCAACGGACACCCAGAATAGCGAAACCTGTCAGGATCGCCATACCAAGCGTTAGCGGGAAGACCGTGCCATTATAGCTCTGACCGATCAGCATCCCCAGCAGCAGAGAAATCAAGGTTGAGAGGGATCCAACAATGGCAGCGCCCAAACCTGCCAAATGCCCCAAAGGCTGCATGGCTAAGGTATTGATATTCCCAAAAAGGATGCCGGTACAGAAGAATGAGATCATCAAATAAACCATTAGCAGCCACAATGGTGGGTGCCCGGCAAAAGCTAGCGTCACACCTAAAAAGACCACTGCCAGCCCAAAAACAACGCCCAAGGCCCAATGTACCAGCTTGTGCATCCCGTATTGCATGACCAGCCGCGCATTCAGAAAAGATGCCAGACCTAAAGCCAGGGAAATGGTCGCGAAATAAATCGGGAATAAATCACCAAGGCTATATTGTTCTTGGAAAATTTGCTGTGACGAATTCAGATAGCCAAGAAAAACACCCTGGATCAGGCCACCCGTGACGGTATAGCCGAGGGCAGGGCGGGTCTTTAGAATTTTGACCGAGGAGTGCCAAATCTGTTTTACGGAAAAAGGGATGCGGTTTTCCAGCGCCAGGGTCTCAGGCATGCGAATGCCAAACCAGACCACCGTGACTAACGAAAAAATGATAAAACTGCCAAAGATGCTGCGCCAACCTGCAATCGACAGAATTGCTTGCCCGATGGTTGGCGCAATCATGGGCACAAGGATGAAAACCGTCATGGCAAAAGACATCACGCGTGCCATCCTGCGGCCTTCAAATTGATCCCGTACTAAAGCCATCGACACGGCCCGAGGGGATGATATGCCAATCCCCTGCAACATGCGTCCTGCCAACATCACAGAGAAATTTTGCGCAAAGACGGAGATCAGTGAGCCAACCACAAATAAGACGTAACCAACATAGATGGCCGGTTTGCGGCCGGTTTTATCTGAAAGGGGGCCGAAAAATAACTGGCCCACGGCCTGGCCCAAAAAAATGATGGAGATCACAAGCTGGCGGTCGTTCGGGTTTGAGATGCCTAAGTCGTTGCCAATTTTAGGCAACGCGGGCAGCATCGCATCAATCGAAAGCGCCATCAACGCCATCATCATCGAAAGAATAATGACAAACTCAACAAAAGACGGGGCAGCTTTGGATTTTGTTGTGTTCAACGTGGCTTCCCTTTGTGCCATATGAGACAATACTCTACTGTAGAACCCCGTGCACCCAGATCGGGCGCACGGGGTTATTGTGTAACACTTGAAATTTTACCGCTGCGGCAGGTTATTTTTTTACCGAATCGAAGAAAGCGCGCATCTTGTCATCAGTGGTGTTTTCGAAGTAGCAGCCGTGCGCCATAATGTACGAAACACCGTCGAATAGCTCTACGAGATCATTGCAGTAGGCACGCACATCATCGGTGCTGCCAGCCGCCATCAGGGAGGCGGGCACATTCCCGGCGATGATGAATTTGTCGCTCAAAACTTCCTTCGCCCGGCGCATGTCAGATTTGTCGAAGTGGCACACCAGTGATTTTTCGGGCATTTCAGCCAGATTTTCGAGGCGATGGTTATAGGAACCCTCGATGAACAGATAGCTGGTGATGCCTTCTTCGTACAGCGCCAGCATGACCTGCTTCCAGGTGGGCCAGTAGAACTTTTCGAATTGCTCCTGCGACATGAAGGCATCCGCACCTTTGTGCAGCACGTACAGCGCTGCGGGTGCATTTGAGCGGTCACTGGCGCCTACAATCGCCTTGATCAGCACCGGTACATAAGCCTCGCAAGCGGCCAGTAGATCATTCGGGCGGCGGTACATATCCATGAGGATGCCCTTAGTGCCACGCAGGGTGTCGCCTAAGTAGTCGAAGGGGGTTTTGACGATGTTCAAGCCCATGCTGGGGAAGCCTTCGGCGGCAATCGTGCCCATCGTCTGGCCGACCGCGCCCAAAACCTTCATCAACTCACCGGCGGCGGCCGTTAGCTTTTGCAGCATCTCTTGGAAGGGCGGCATGGCAAAGGGCAGCAGCAGGTCAATGGTATCCACGCTTTCCGAGATGCGCGGAAAATCCGGCAGCATGGCTAGCGGAGCCAGGGCCGGATAGGCCCGCGGCAGGTATTGTTTGAGCCAGAAGGCGGTCGGGTCGGCGGTGAAATCTTTATACTCTTCCGGTTTCATGTACTCGCCTTCGACGGCCTGGATGACCAGGTTGTCGGGTAACTTTTGTCCGCCCCAGACATACGTTTGGAAATCCAGGATATCCCAAGATTTGCCGGGGTAAGGTAACATGCCCACGGCCACGTCGGGCTGAAATTCGCGGTGGAANNCGGTCGTGCGGCTCCATATCGTAGATTTTGCGGACGCGCTCAATGCGCTCTTTGTAGTTGGCTTCGGCTTCGGGGCTGGCAAACTGCACGGGGGCATTCTGCCAGGCATCCAGGCGTGCTGCGCGACGCTCGAGCGGGGTCATCTTATTCCAATTATCAGGTCTGATAAACATGGTCTACTCCTATGCCCAATCTTTCGCCAGGGCGACGGCGGCCATAGCATCGCGGCCATAGGCATCGGCGCTGGTGTATTCACGGATTTGTTCGTCGATCTG
>DOTA01000169.1 GCA_003513015.1 Chloroflexota bacterium | reverse complement strand
GGACAGGCCAGTGGCCTGGGAGTCAATATCACTGCTCCAGGTGATGCCTATTTGTCTCTCGGAACCTCGGTTATTTCAGGGACATTCAGTGATCGATATAGCTTTGATCCCGCTTTTCGTACCATGAGTGGTGGTGTTCCCGGATCTTATTTACTGGAGACGGTTCAATTAGGGGGCGGTTACACGCTCGCCTGGTTTCTGGAAAAAATTGCCAGCCAGCCTGATCAGGATGTTGCCCAACTGCAGAATTTTTATGATCAGGCCGCCAGTGCGGTGCCGCCCGGCAGCGCCGGTTTGGTGGTTGTTCCATATTGGAACAGCGTGCTTGGCCCTTATTGGGATCCGTTTGCCAGCGGCATTATGGTTGGCTGGCGCGGTTTTCATAAGTTGTCGCATCTTTACCGGGCCATTTTGGAGGGGGTAGCTTTCGAGCAGTATTTGGGTACGCTAGGCGTTGAAAAAGCACTAGGCCAACCGGTGAAGCGCTATATTGCCATTGGCGGCGGTGCGCAAAGTGATCTTTGGTGTCAAATTATTGCGGACATTACCAATAAACCGGTTTTTCGTGCTACCACGACAGAGGCTGCGGCGCTCGGAGCAGGCATTCTAGCAGCGACTGCGGTGGGTTGTTATACCGATGCTCGCCAAGCCGCTCAAGAAATGACACGGATCCTCCCGCAACCGTTTGAGCCAGATGGATTACGCCACGCTTTTTACAAGCGCTTGTTCGAGGAAGTGTACCACCCGCTCTTCCCTGCCCTGCAACTTTATTTGGATCGTCTGGCTCAAATCCATTTCTAGTGCTGGCCACCATGTAGGTGATGATGTCATACCGCAAAGGTATACCCGTTGGTATGCTGAGGCCAAAGGCCGAAGCATCTGGCGTAGCGTAAACTGGCTTTCCATGCATAACCGGCGCTGCGCTAGACCCTTCGGCTGCGCCTCAGGGTGACAGGTCATTTCGATCATAACTTATGAATCAACCAGTACCTTTTCCTCAAATTTGATACCCCCCTTTTTTGAAATCCTTTTATCCAGTTCTTCATCTCCAGGTAAGGTCCGTTTCTTGACAAGGAAAGACTTATATGCTATTAATATTAGTAGTTTACACGTGTAAGGTGTCACGTGTTACCTTGTACGTGTAAATCAAAAATATGTGTTTTATGGGATCAACGATCGTCGATCATCAAATCTGGAAATTGGGATTTTGAAGTTCATGAAACGACCAACTCAAGCTGATGTAGCTCGGTTAGCCGGGGTTTCAAGAGCCACCGTTTCTTATGTGCTCAATAATCAAACAGGTGGAGGGGTGCCTATTTCCGAAGAGACCCGTCAACGGGTATTAGATGCGATCGCAGAATTGGACTATGTGCCAGATGCTCGTGCTCAGGCGCTGCGGTCAGGCAACACAAAAACCATTGGACTCATCATACCGGATATTCACAATCCTCACTTTTGGGAAATGGCCGATGGTGTAGAACAGGAAGCGAATGCTGCTGGTTATCACATTCTCCTTTCTAGCATCCCTCCCGAAAACAAATCTGCTGAAGATATTTTTAGAAATCTATCACATCGACGTATTGATGGGCTGGTGATGGTACCGAGTTTCATTTACCATTCTGAGGAGGCCCAGAAAACTCTGGCTGCGCTGCTTAAACGACGAGTTCCAGTTGTGGGGATGATGTCTGATCAAGCTGAAGTTAGCTACAAATTCGATCGGGTCATCTCTGATTATCGAGAGATCACCGTAGATGTGATGTCTCACTTGTTGTCATTGCAACACCGGCGGATCGGGTTTGTCTTTGGGATAGCTGTGCCAGATTTGGGATCTGATCGTTTGCTCGCCTATCGAAAAAGTTTACAAGCCGCGAATTTGCCGGTTGATCTCAATCTGATCGTTCAATGTGGCCCAACCATTGAAGATAGTTATCAGGCCACCAAACAATTGCTTGAATTGCCCTCTCGCCCCACAGCGCTCTTGGTGATTAATGACTATTTAGCTATTGGCGCATTGCGGGCGATCAAAGATTCAAATTTAGATGTACCCCAAGACATCTCTCTATTTGGTTACGATGATATTCCTTTGGCGAAATATCTGGTACCGCGGTTAAGCACTGCTTCCAAAGATGGGGAGAAAATGGGGCGTGAAGCCACCCGACTTTTGTTGGCGCGCTTAGAAGATCCAGATCGACCGCCCCAGGAAATCAGGCTTCCGGCACGCTTGATTCTCCGCGAGTCTACTGGGCCAGCCCCATTTTGATGGGATTGGTACGAGCAGTGACGCCCATATCAACACATAGGCCAATTTATTTCTGGAAAGAAATTTCTTTATGAGCAAAATGTCCGGTATTGTCAAGTTTCTCAAGCGCAACGCCGTTGCCTATCTATTCCTCACGCCTTGGCTTTTGGGCTTCTTCGTGCTGACGGTTTACCCGATGGTGTACTCGCTCTGGCTCGGTTTCACGAATTATGATTTCACCCAGCCCAATGCCACACAATGGATCGGCTTGGGCAACTATCTAAAAATGTTCGGGCCGCTGTTCGGGCTATCCGAATTCACCGCCTCCACTGGGGAGGTCATACGGGCCGATCCCTACTACCTGAAATCGCTTTCCGTGACGTTTACCTATGTGTTTGCCTCCGTGCCGCTAAAGTTGATTGCGGCCCTCGCCGTGGCGATGCTGATGAACCAAAAACTGCGGGGCGTATCGTTTTATCGGGCCGTATACTACATCCCCACGCTTTTGGGCGGCTCGGTGGCCATCGCCGTGTTATGGAGGAAGTTGTTCGAGAAAGAAGGTCTGGTGAACGGCCTGCTCGGGGCCATCGGTTTCACTGACCTCCCCGGCTGGATCACCAACCCCAAGTACGCACTCTGGACGCTCGTTCTGCTCTCGGTGTGGCAATTTGGCTCGTCGATGATCATTTTCCTGGCCGGGCTTAAGCAGATTCCGCAGGATTTTTACGAGGCAGCCAGCGTGGATGGCGCGAGCAAAGTCCGCCAGTTTTTCTCCATCACCATTCCCTTGCTCTCACCGGTCATTCTGTTCAACCTGGTGATGCAAATGATCTACGCCTTCCAGGCCTTCACCCAGGCCTATATCATTGGCGGTGGCCGGGGAGGCGTGCTCAACTCTACACTGTTTTATAGCCTCCACTTGTATATTCAGGGCTGGACCTATCACGAGATGGGCTACGCCTCGGCCATGGCATGGGTGCTGTTGGTCATTATTGGGGTGTTCACGGCGCTGATCTTCCGATCAGCGAACTTGTGGGTGTCATACGGGACGGGGGAATAACATGAAAACCAGCACGGTTTTACGCCATAGTTTGACTCATCTGTTCGTTATCGGCCTGGGGTTAATGATGATCTACCCCATTATCTGGATGGTTGTCAGTTCGTTCAAGCCCAACAATATG
>DOTA01000433.1 GCA_003513015.1 Chloroflexota bacterium | reverse complement strand
GATATTATCCAATTCGGCGGCAACTGGCCTGATTACAAGCAATATCTGGAACCACTCAATGGCTATCTCGGCCAACAACTTATGATCAACACGCCCGAAACATTTGACCAGAATGCACTTGTCCCCGCGACGGATGCCGATGGGAATCTCTATGCCATCAGCCTGGGCACGAACACGCTCATCCTGGCCTACAACAAGACGATGATCGAGGCGGCGGGGGTCGCCCTCCCAGCAGATAACATGACCTGGGAAGAGATGATCGCCTACGGCAAGGAGCTTAAGGCGAAACTCCCCGAGGGCGTGGCCCCCTTCGTGGATAACGGTACCAATCAGGCGAACTACCTAAGCTATTTCTACACACAGCAGGGGACCAAGCTATGGACTCTGGACGATGGCGGTAAATCCTACGCAACAGTTGAGTCTGCCCAGAAATGGCTGCAAATGTGGGCTGATATGCGCGCTGAAGGGCTGATCCCCGATGCCGATACCACCGCAACCTATGGCGAAACCGGGGCCGATAACTCGGCACTCGTGGCTGGCAAAGCGGCGATTGGCTTGATCTGGAGCAACCAGTTAGCAGGTTACCAGGCAGCCATGACCGACATCCTCGGCGCGACCACGCTCCCTGTGGGCGGCGAAGATTCGTACGTCATCCAGATGAGCCAATATTTGGCCATCAGCAAAGACAGCGCCAATAAGGAAGCAGCCGCGTTGTTCATCAACTTCTTCGTGACCACCCCATCGGCGGGTGCGGTACTCCAGACCAATCGAGGCATCCCATCCTCGCCGGTTGTGCGTGTAGCCACCGGTGTTGGAGCTTCCAAAACGGATGCTGCGGTTTATCGGATCTACAATGCAGTCGCCGACCGAACCATCCCGCAAGGCCCGAACCTGCCCAATGATCAGGAGTTTGTGAATGAGCTTCTTCTGATCGGCCAACAGGTAGCTTACGGACAATCCACAGTTGAACAAGCCGCTGCAGACTTGCAAGCCTTGATCGAGCGTTTGGCAGTCAAGTAACCTCTCATAAAAGCAGCAATTTATAAAGGCGCGGGGTTGTGAGATCCCGCGCCTCTCCATTCCCTGATTTGGCTCTATATGGCGACAGGCTGATCGTAGACTCGCCTTGGATGTCCGACAAACTTGTTTATGGCTGTACCATGCTTAACGGAAAATGATTTTCAACACCTATGATACTCCGGTCACGAAAGAAAAATAACGATAGAATGAGTTCTCTTCCCACCTTGGTGTATTTTGTGGCCTTTGTGTTTTAACATCTTCCCTACCAGTTACGGAAGACCCTTGTTTATTTTATGCACGGTTAAGGATTTGCCTTCAATTCTCCGATCACTTCTCGGCTGAGTAGTAATTTCATCAATTTGTTCAGAAAACAGGCCAAAAAACAACATGGACATCCAACTGATTAAAAACAAATATGAAGCTGCTCTCAGTGGTTTAGCCAGAAATACGACGAGAGTCTATGGATACGAAAACCCCGTCTTAACCGAGGGAGGTATTTACCCGGGCGTATGGTTGGAAAGTGGACCGCTCGAAGGGTTGATCTATGGCAGATTTTTCCCTGTGGTGGCAAAGGCTAATCACGAAGTGTTTTTCCATCACCAACGTGAAGATGGCTATCTACCCTACCGTGTTTCTCTAGAAAATAGTAGAGATTTTCCCCTCGGTTCATCACAAATCCAGATGGTTGTACCCATCGCAAAAACAGCCTTGGAAACCGCCGAACAAATAGGGGATGAGGCTTTTTTAGAGTTTGCTTACCAGGCCTGCGTTCGATGGGATCGCTGGCTGGATCGCCACCGCAATACACGTGGCACGGGCCTGTGTGAGGCTTTTTGTGAATACGACACCGGGCATGATAACAGCCCCAGATTTGCAGGTGTTCCGAAGAAATGCCCCAACGATGATGCCTCCATTTGTCCGCAAGAAGGGAAATTGCCCTATCTTGCTCCTGATCTATCGGCAACGGTTTATGGAGGACGAGTTGCGCTCTCTAAAATGGCAGCACACCTGGGCAAACAAGCAGAAGCGGAAATGTGGAAGGAAAGCAGCGAAACCCTGCGACAACGGATCATCCAGTATTGCTACGATCCGGAAGATGCGTGTTTTTACGATGTGGATGCAGATAATAACTTTATCCGAATTCGAGGCGATGCGCTAATCAGAGTCCTTTGTGAACATATCGTAGAGCAGCCCATGTTTGAGCAGATCTACACCAGACATATCAAGAACCCGAAGGCATTCTGGACTCCTTACCCTTTCCCTTCGATCGCGGCTGACGACCCGACTTTTGTCCGGAACCTACCGCAGAATTCGTGGGGGGGGGCATCTCAAGCGCTCACGGCCTTACGCGCGCCGCGCTGGCTCGAACATTATGGAAAGCTGGCGGATTTGAATTACCTGATGGAACGCTGGGTAGAGGCAATTCTGAAAGCACCAGATTTTATGCAGCAGATGAATCCCTGGACAGGTACATTCTCGACTTCAGAAGGGTATTCCCCAACTATGTGTGTGTTTATCGACTTTGTAGATCGATTGGGAATTTTACCTACTGAGATTGCTGGAGTTTAGGAATTATTGTGGTGGACAACTCACGCCCGGACGAGTTATCTTGCCCCTTTTACCTGGAAAATCGAAGGTGGGAGCATTACCCTGGGTGTAGTTGTCTCCCCGAATAAGATAGCCGTAGATGATTGGTGGGTGAAATTATCTGCGATCCCAATGCCCATACTGCCATCCTGGCTGTGCTGGTTCGCATCGGAGCGCCGGGCTATCGAAAAAAAAGGGGCTACTCAACGATCGCAATATCTCTTTGTGCCAGTCACTCTATGTACTTCCTAACTACGAGGAAACCGCGGAGATGCTGAATGCTACACTGACGAATCTATCCTCGGCAAACATTGATGGTTGAGCCTGCACCACCGAAAAGCGTGAAAAAGCATTGGCCGCCCTGGAAACTGATCCACGAATAGGAGATATTTCTACTGGTTCTGACAGCGGGTATTACGAATTTTGGGTGTCAAGTGAGATTATCTCCAACCTTGAATAGGTAATACAGGTGTGATGAGTATCTCCGCTTGCGAAAGAATAGAATTTGCTAAGCCAATCGCCATTGCAGGCGCGTTGTACCGCGTGGGTTACGATAACGTCATCAGCATCGAGCACGAAAACCGAGCCTTCGAGAAAACCGAGGATTTGATCAAGCGCGGCTTTTTGATCGCGCGTGGTGTGCTGCGACCTTACATCAAATGAGCTAAGAGTTTGTTGCTTGTGAAGGGGGGAGAGACCTACCGATGGAATCGTTGATTTCATCGGTAGGTCTTTTGCGTTGGTTATTTGCTCACTAATTTGGTTCTGTAAAAATTTGTGAGCGGCTTCGAATCTCAAGCTAGCACGCCCGATGGGATGATGGCGCACGTAGCGAAATTTTTAAGTTGACAATTATTCCGAAATTGTCTATATTGTTAACGCTAACGTGAACGCTAACAATTGCACAATAGGAACTTGTAAATGGCTCAACGTGTAACCATGTCTGATGTTGCTCGTGAAGCTGGGGTTTCATTGATGACGGTTTCCCGAGTTGTCAATGAAAAAGGAGAAATTAGCCCAGAGACTCGGCAGCGCGTCCAGGAAGTAATTGCAAGGTTAGGGTATCGTCCAAGTGGGATTGCTCGAAGCTTGGCTGGGGGTCAGACCCACACCATTGGGCTTGTCGTTCCCGATATTGCCAACCCCTATTTTTCCGGAATAGCTCACGGTGTGGCTAGTGTGGCGAATGCTGAAGGATTTGGAGTTTTGCTTTGTGACTGCGAAGAGGAGACGACGCGAGAAATCAGCATGTTGGATGTTCTCGAAGAGAAACGGGTAGACGGTGTAATTGTGGCTGCCCCTCGCACGCCTACTGCTGATCTTTTACCCGTTCTGGAACGACATCCCAATGCTGTAATTGTTAACCGCTTGTTTGATGAAACGGAATATACCTCGGCGAGTGGTTATGTCATCAATGATGATAAAGCCGGTGGCTATGCAATCGCCAAACACTTGATTGAACGGGGACACAAACACATCGCTTTTCTTGCCGGACCGCCAACTTCTTATGGCTCGATGCGGCGTATGAGAGGCTACCAACTCGCTTTAGAAGAAAATTATCTGGATTTTAATCCGGAAATCGTTCGATATTGCACGCCAACCGTTGAAGGAGGGCGAGTAATTATTGGTCAGCTTTTGGCGGAACATCCTGAAATTAGCGGGCTATTTTGTTTCAACGATCTCGTCGCAATTGGGGTTTTGCAGCAATTGCAACAGTTGGGATTAAAGGTTCCGGATGATTTGGCAATCATTGGGTACGATGATATCCCCATGGCCTCCTGGGTAACACCCTCCCTGTCAACTTGCCGGGTTAATTTTGAGGAGATGGGCAGGGAAGCTACGAAACTATTGATTAATTATATAAGCGACTGCACTGAGGATTGTAAAAATATTGTCATGCAACCCAGGTTGATAATCCGAGAGAGTGCTCCTTGAAAACCGAAAATAGGAGGTGAATTAGAAGAAAAAGCTAAATTAAAGTTCAACATCATGTAGGTTTCCATTCTAGAAAATTTCAGAAGGAGAAAGAGATGCATTCCAAATTAAATTTCAAAACTATTATCCTGGCACTGGCTTGCGTTGTCGCATTTTCGATGATTCTGGTTGCCTGTGCCCCACCAACCCCAGAAGTTGTGATTGAAACCGTCGAGGTTGAAAAAGAAGTTACAGTGATTGAAACTGTCGAGGTTGAGAAAGAAGTCACGGTCATCGAAACGGTTGAAGTCCCAGCCGAACTTCCTTCTCAATATAGCGAGGCTCCCGCGTTGGCTGAGATGGTTGCAGCCGGTACACTGCCTCCAGTTGATGAACGGTTGCCGGAAAACCCATTGGTTGTGCTGCCTGTAAAGGATATTGGCGAATATGGTGGCACCTGGTATCGTGGCTGGCGTGGCATCAATGACTTCCACTGCTATGGTCGGATCGTTTACGAACCCATCCTGCGTTGGCCGCGCGATCCTAAGGATCCAGTACAACCTGGCCTGGCTGAAGCCTGGGAGTGGAACGCCGATGGCACTGAACTGACTCTTTACCTGCGCAAAGGCCTGAAATGGTCAGACGGGGTACCTTTCACCGTGGATGACATCATCTTCTGGTGGGAAGATATCGAGAACGATCCCAACATCACTTCTGCTATCCATGCTGAATGGGTGGTTCAGGGCGAACCGATGACGCTTGAGAAAATCGATGACACCACCATCAAACTGATGTTCGCCGGCCCGAACGGCTTGGCCGAGACGGTCGGTCTGGCNNCCCAAATACACTTCCAGCGCCACCTATGAAGAGTTCGAAGCTATGGCCTGGGAATACAATACTGAACGCCCCTCCATGATGCCCTGGATTATCACCGAGTGGGAAGATGGTGCCGATCATATGCTGGCCACCCGTAACCCCTATTACTGGAAAGTGGATGTAGAAGGCCAGCAGTTGCCCTACATCGACGAAGTCTACTTCTACCTGGTGCAAGATAACACCGCGGTCAACTCTCTGGCTTTGGCCGGTGATTTGTCCATGCAGCACCGCGGCATTGAATTAGCGCAGTATCCGGTTTATATGGAGAACGCTGAAGCCAATAACTACCACATGCTCCTGTGGACGGTTGCCCAGGCCTCCGGTTTGACCTTTTTCCCCAACCAAAGTTTTGGCGACCCGGCTTACCGCGAACTTCTGCAAAACGTTAAGTTCCGCCAGGCTCTTTCGCAAGCCATGGATCGCGATACCATCAACGATATTGTCTGGCTCGGCCAAGCCACTCCCCGCACCATCAGTGTGGTGAATGACTCAGCTCTCTACCAGGCAGATATTGAGAACATCTACGGCGAATACGATATCGAACTGGCTAAGTCATTGTTGGACGAAGTTGGCTTGCCCGTGGGCACTGGCGGCAACCGTACCTTTGCGGATGGCTCACCGCTGCAATTGGTGATTGAGACTTCATACACCTCTGGCTCCCTGCTAGATGGTATCGAACTGGTCGCCGAATACTGGCGCGCCATTGGTCTTGATACCAAGGTTGAAACCATGTCCCGCGACGTGTACTGGCCTCGCGCGGGCGCTAACGAAGTCATGATCGCCACCTGGTCTACTGACCGTGGTTTGGTACCCATGACGGACCCGATCTACCAATTCCCCTTCGACGAGCGCTCCTGGATGGCTCCCGCCTTTGGCATCTGGTACAAATCCCAGGGTGCAGATGGCGAAGCGCCTAATGCGGAATTGAAAGAACTCATGGATCTCTATGACCAATACCGCGCAACCGTTGATCCTGATGAGCAGCTCCGCCTTGCCAAAGAAATCGTACGCAAGACCACGATGAATCTCAATGTGATCCAAACCGCGGGGATGGCACCCGGCCCGGTGGTGGTCAAGAATAACTTCCATAACGTTCAGTCAGATCATACCTCTGACTGGATTATCATGACCCCTGGCACCATGGACCCCAGCCACTTCTGGATTGAACAACCCTAGCCGATGGCGGATATCGAAAATCCGTAAACAGAAATGAGAGAGGGGCTGGTACCAGCCCCCTCTCCAGAGTTCTTTAGTTATCGATTGGAGTATCTCTTATGGTGGCATATATCATCAGGCGATTGCTAGCAATGATTCCCACAATCATTCTGATTTCAATTATTACTTTTATTATCATCCAATTACCACCTGGAGACTTTTTTTCCACCTTGCAAGCCTCATTGGCCGAAACCGGTGGGGGACAAAACACGGCCGCTTTTGAACATCTCTCTGAAGTGTATGGTTTAGATCAGCCCCTTTATGTGCAGTATTTGAGGTGGGTATCGGGCTGGCTCCGTTTGGATTTCGGCTATTCCTTGGAATGGAACGCACCGGTTTGGGCAGTAATATCTCACTCACTGGCTTATACCCTCTTTTTAGGATTTCTCTCGTTAATCTTCATGTTGTTGGTATCCATTCCAATTGGAATTTACTCAGCCACCCACCAATATTCCTTCGGAGATCATGCCCTCTCCGCCATCGGGTTTATTGGTCTCTGTTTGCCGGGTTTCCTGGTGGCCCTGGTATGGATGTTCTTGGGCATCGTTGTGTTTCACTTCGATGTTGGAAACACGCTTTCTATGGAATTTGTGAACACTCCCCTCAGTATGGAGAAAATTTGGGATTATGTGAACCACCTGCTTCCCGCGGTGGTGATCCTCGGCTTGTCCAGTACCGCCCAACTCCAACGGATCATGCGCAGCAATTTGTTGGATGTGCTCAGTCAACAGCATATTACTACGGCTAGGGCCAAAGGTTTGGAAGAGCGCAAGGTCATCAATAAATATGCGGTTCGGGTAGCCATCAATCCTTTGATCAGCGTCATGGCCCTGGAGATTCCCAAAATCATCAACCAATCCGCCTTGGTTGGAATTGTGATGATGCTGCCCACCATTGGGCCAATTTATCTGCGTGCCCTGCTTAGCCAGGATGTATACCTCTCTGGAACCATCCTATTATTTACGGTCGTAATGCTTTTATTTTCTAACCTAATTGCTGACATCGTTTTGGCATGGGTAGACCCCCGTATTACACTGGCGTAGAGGTGATTGAGGATAAAAACATGACCCAGGATTTAGACTCAAAATTCAAAGAATTGAATAAACTTTACGAAGGATTGGCGGCTGGTTCCGATGAAATTTTTACGGAAGAAGAGCAACACATAGATCCGCGCACCGGCAAATCCTTAGAAACGATTTATGGCGCTTCCCAATGGAAGTTGATTTGGCGGAAGTTCATTCGTAACAAAGCTGCCTTGGGAGGCGGCATTGTGATCTTGTTGTTTTACTTTGTGGCAGCATTTGGCGGCTTTTTTGCTCCTTATACTAAAGACACCCGCTTCACAAAATTCATCTACATGCCCCCTACAAAAGTCTACATTCTTGATCAAGGCAAACTGGTTCGTCCCTATTTTTTTGGACAAACCCCAAAATTCGATGAGAACTTGCGCCGGGTTTATGAGATTGATTTCGAGAAAAAAATCCCGGTTGAATTCTTCACGCACGGCGAGCCTTACAAATTGCTAGGGTTATTTGATGCGGATATGCACTTATATGGAGCCTCCGAAGGGGTGGTTGCTTTCCTGGGAACCGATCGTCAAGGACGAGATATGGTCTCTCGCATCATTTTCGGCAGCCAGATTTCCCTGACGATTGGTTTGGTGGGCGTGATCTTGAGTCTGATTCTCGGTACGATCTTGGGAATTGTTTCTGGCTTTTACAGCGGCTGGGTGGATAACCTCATTCAACGCCTGATCGAATTGATCCGATCATTTCCCAGCATCCCCCTGTGGATGGCTTTATCGGCGGCCATTCCACTGACCTGGTCGATCAACCAAACCTATTTTGCCATCAGTGTGATTTTGTCTTTGTTGGGATGGACCTGGCTGGCCAGGCAGTTGCGCGGCCAAGTATTAGCCCTTCGCAACCAGGATTTTGTATTAGCCTCCAAACTCGCTGGGGCCAGTGATCGCTGGATCATCGTCCGGCATCTGATCCCGGCTACACTAGGGCAGATCGTGGTGGTTTCAACCTTGCAAATGCCTGCCATGATCCTGGCCGAAACCGCTTTGAGCTTTTTAGGGTTGGGTTTGCGGCCGCCGGTCGTTAGCTGGGGCGTACTCATTCAGGAAGCTCAAAACTATCAATCGCTGGCTCTCTACCCCTGGGTTTTTACTCCTGCAATCGCAGTGGCAATCTGTATCTTGGCTTTCAGCTATCTGGGTGACGGCCTGCGTGACTCTGTCGATCCCTACACCATCTAGGAAGGTTGATGATGACCCAAAATCCTCAAGATCGCACCTTGATCAGCATCGATAACCTGAAAACGTACTTCAAAACCATGGATGGAACTGTCCGAGCAGTCGATGGTGTATCTTTCGATATCCAAAAAGGGGAGGCTCTCGGGCTGGTTGGCGAATCAGGTTGCGGCAAAAGTGTGACTGCCTTTTCGATCCTGCGTTTGCTGCCCAAAACCAGCAAAATTGTGGAGGGCAGTATCAGCTATCATCGCTCGAATGGAGAAGTGATCGACCTCACCAAGGTTGATTCCAATGGACAGTTGATCCGAACTNNCGAACCCACCACCGCCCTGGATGTTACGATTCAAGCCCAAATTTTGGAATTGATGAAATACCTACAGGATGAGTTGGGGATGGCCATCCTGATGATCACCCACAACCTCGGTGTGATTGCCGAAATTTGCACCCGGGTAGCTGTTATGTATATGGGAAAAATCGTAGAAACGGGTGAAGTCAGCACGATTTTTAAGCGCCCTTTGCACCCCTATACCGTTGGTCTGATGCGCTCGATTCCACACATGGGGCAGCGGGTAAAAGATCGCTTAACGCCTATTCCTGGCAGCGTGCCGGACCCCTATTCAATTCCTTCGGGCTGCGCTTTCTTTCCACGCTGCCCCGCGCCAAAATCCCCGGCCTGCAAAGAGGAGGTTCCCTTGATCCAAATCGAACCTAATCATTTCGTCCGCTGCACGCTTTACCAGGATTAAGGAAACACACATGGAAACCCAACGAACCAAATTGCTTGAAGTCAAAGACCTGAAAATGCATTTCCCAATCCAGCAGGGATTCTTACGGAAAGTTGTCGGGTATGTGCGCGCCGTGGATGGAATCAGTTTTTTTATTTACGAGGGTGAAACGCTAGGCTTGGTGGGCGAATCCGGCTGCGGTAAAACGACCGCTGGACGTTGTATCTTGCGGGCTTATGTACCCACCGCGGGCGAGGTTCTGTTCCGTAAAAATGGCGAGATGGTAGATTTGCTCAAACTGCCTCCTAAAGAGATGAAAGCCTTGCGCCGCGAAATGCAGATCATCTTTCAAGACCCCTTCTCCTCCCTCAACCCTCGCATGACCGTGATGGATATCATTAGCGAACCCCTGGTGGTTAATGGCATCGCCAAGGGGGATGATCTCAAATTGCAGGTGCGCAATCTGCTCGAAGCCGTAGGGTTACGCGCCCAGCACATGAACCGCTATCCTTATGCTTTCAGCGGCGGGCAGCGCCAACGTATTGGCATCGCCCGGGCTTTGGCCCTGCGCCCCAAGCTGATCGTCTGCGATGAACCGGTTTCAGCCTTGGATGTCTCTATTCAGGCCCAAACCATCAACCTGCTCGAAGATCTGCAAAAAGATTTTGGCCTCACCTACCTTTTCATTGCCCACGATCTCTCGGTGGTTGAGCACATCAGCGACCGGGTCGCGGTGATGTACCTGGGCAACATCGTCGAGTTGGCGGCCTCGAATGAATTGTACGAAAATCCTCGCCACCCCTATACCGAGGCTTTGCTCTCCGCCGTTCCGACCACCGATCCGGATCAAAAATCCAACCGTATTGTGCTCGAAGGCGATGTTCCCAGCCCGGCCGATCCGCCCCCCGGATGCAAATTTCATCCCCGTTGCCGGTTCGCCAAAGATATTTGCAGCCAGGAGGTTCCAGCGTGGAGCGAAACATCACCCGATCATTGGGTGGCTTGCCATCTCACCGATGAACTGAAACTCTCGGGAATTGCCTACGGCTAATCCTTGATGGCCTCACCCCTCCACCCGCCAGGCGTGTTGGATGATCACCCTGGCGGTTCGTATATCAGAAGAATGTCGATGTTCAATTTGCGAAAATCACTTCAGTTAGCAGCCTCACCCGATCTGCTCCTCGAGCAGATTCGTACTTCGCCGGGCGCGCCAGTCATGCTGGCCGCGCTGCGCAAAGCGATCCCGGAAGTCGGCAACTATCCGCATACCACCTACACGCTTTACCGTGAATTTGAGCGCACCGGGCTGCGCGGTACTTTTCAGTCAGTCTACTTTGCCCGACGCGCCCAACTAACGCTTGTCGTATTGGAGATGATCCTGGGCGATCAATCCCGCCCAGATGTGATTCACGATCTCTTATGGAGCATCTGCGAGGAAACCACCTGGGTGCTCCCCGCGCACGAGGAACAGGGTCCCGCTGTTTGGAATCTGCACCCCGCCCCGCGCCAACATCCTTGGGGCGCGCACACCGCTCTGACCCGCGAACCCGATTCCATCGACCTTTTTGCAGCCGAAACCGGCGCATCCCTGGCCGAGACGATCTACTTACTCGGCGATCAACTGGCCCCCGAAGTTTGCCAGCGTGTCCGCCAGGAGGTGCAGCGCCACATCTTCAAACCCTATTTGGCTTATGGCCGCCAGCACTGGTGGCACCAAGGAGACCTAAACTGGAACGGCGTTTGCAATGGCGCCATCGGTCTGGCCTTCCTGCGCCTCGAAAAAGACCCCCAAACCCTGGCCGAGGCCCTCGAAATGGTGCTAGAAGGTTTTGAGGCTTACATCGCCCGCGGTTTCGAGCCTGATGGCGGCTCCATCGAGGGCATCAGCTATTGGAATTACGGCCTGATGTATTACGTTACCCTGGCAGAGTTGCTACGGGAACGCACGGGCGGCGCGCTCGATCTTTTGGCCGCCCCGCGCCTGAAAAATATTGCCCGCTACCCGCTCGGGATGGCGCTCTCCCCCGGGGTTTTCGTCAATTTTGGGGATGCGCAAGAAACCCTGGCACTCGAACCGGGCATCGTCACGCGTATCGCCCAGCGCACTGGCGTTCAGGGCCTCCCAGGCTTGTTGGTCTCGCCCGAAAAACTCGAAGGCACGGGAGTCTCCTCGGCCAAGTTGGCGATCATCCTGCGGGATGCCGCCTGGTGGGATGGCCAGTATCCCGAATTTCCCGCCGAAGCCCATCAGGATTTTTTCCTGCCCGATTGTGCCATCGCCAAATTCAGCGGCCAAACGCCCCAAGGGCAACCGGTAATCCTGATCGCCAAGGCCGGGCATAACGATGGCCACCATAGCCACACCGACATCGGCCATTTCATCTTGCATGTGGCTGGCGAGAGCCTGCTGTGTGACCCCGGCCGCGGCCTGTATTCGCGTGAATATTTCCGTCAGACGCGTTACGAAAACTTTTTCAACAACTCACTCAGCCACAGCGTACCTCGCATCGATGGGCAACTGCAAATGCCCGGCCCCGAATTTGGCGGCAAGGCCCAATATCACGGGAAAATCGTTGAGCACGGGGAAGCTGATGGCCCAAAATATGCCAGCATTGATCTGCGCCCGGCTTACGATGTCCCTGGCCTGGCATCTGCCCGCCGCAAGTTGAGTTTTGATCCGGCGGTTGGTGCAGTGATTTTGGAGGATCGCTTCGCCTTCTCAGGGGATTCCCTGACCATCGAAGAGGCTCTGGTCACCTGGTTCCCGGTGCGGATTTCGGGAGGGGTTGCCGATATTTTGGGGTCACGCGCCACCCTAAACGTACAAATCGTTGAACCGCCTGAAGCAACCTTCAAAGCAGAGGATAAATCCTCAGAATGCCAGATCAACCAACGAGAGGGCAGCCTCACCCGCCTATCCATCCAACTGCCGCTGGGAGCGGATCACTTTGTGCTCAAG
>DOTA01000513.1 GCA_003513015.1 Chloroflexota bacterium | reverse complement strand
ACCAGCATCTGGTTGAGGGTTTGCTCGCGCTCATCGTGGCTGCCACCCAAACCAGCGCCACGCTGGCGGCCTACGGCATCAATTTCATCCACAAAAACAATACATGGTGAGTGGCGCTTGGCCTGATCGAACATATCACGCACGCGGCTGGCACCCACACCCACGAACATTTCTACAAATTCGGAACCGGAGATCGAAAAGAACGGCACCCCGGCCTCGCCTGAGACGGCTTTGGCCATCAGGGTTTTACCGGTTCCCGGAGGGCCCACCAGCAGCACACCTTTGGGAATACGCGCGCCTAATGAAATAAATTTCTCTGGTTCACGCAGAAATTCAACCACCTCTTGCAGTTCTTCTTTGGCCTCCTCCACCCCGGCTACATCTTGAAAAGTGACGGTGGGTTGATCGCCACTGAACATGCGGGCGCGGGATTTGCCAAAAGACATGGCGGCATTGTTACTGCCCTGCGCTTGACGGAAAACAAACCAAAAAACGCCGCCCAAAAGCAAAAACGGCATAACATAGCTAAAGATAGTAGCCGCTCCCAACCAGGCGCTGGGGGGTTTGATTTCGATTTTTACGCTTTCCGCATTCAAAGCTTCGGTAGAAACCCCTAATTGCAAAAGCTGCTCTACCAAGCTGGTTCCGGTATCTTTATACGATTCGGCTTCGGTGCCATCTTCGTAAATCACCCGGATGCGATTGTCATCATCAACGATTCGAGAGATCTGGCCTTTTTGAATTTGTTGGGCCACCTCGTTGATCGTAAGGGGTTCGACTGAAGTACCTTGCTGTTGGAAATTAAAGACCACTAAAACTATGATCGCTACCACCAACAACAGGTAGATAATTGAAGATCGGTTTCTAGATGAGTTCACGGATACCTCCAAAAGTTAATCCGGCAATAATTGCGCGGCAGCATTATACCAATCTATTCCCCTGCAAGGTAGTCAGCCGGTTTAACCAAAGCCATTTCTAACGCTATTCTAACATTTTAGATGAAGAAAATCTAAAAAATTAACATTGGATTACAGATCAATTCAGGGCAATTTACGGGACAAGCTGCTCCATCAGGTCATTTAATTTGGCAGCTACCACCACGCGGTCAAAATGCGTTTCGATATAACGGCGTCCGTTTTGTCCCAGGATTTCCCCTTTTTGACGATCAGCCGCCAAAAGTCGGATGGCATCTTCCAGGGATTGCGCATCCCCAGGGGGAACCACGATCCCGCCCTGGGCTGATTCCACCACCTCACGGATCACCCCATCGATCGCGAGAATCACCGGCCGCCCCGCGGCCATATAATCGAACACTTTGTTGGGATACACGGTTTTATACATCTCAATAGGTTTAAGAATGGCAATGCAGGCATCCGCCGCGGCCAGCGCCTCCGACATTTGATCTTTGGGCACGGAGGCGATAAAATGCAGGTTTTCCAGCCCCATTGCGGCGGCGAGGGCCTGTAAACGCGGCTTCTCTTTGCCATCGCCCAGCAGCACCACGGCGATTTCGGGCTGATCGCGCAGTTGCGCGGCGGCCTCCAGCACCACATCGAGATCGTTCGACAGGCCGTGTGCCCCAGCGTACAGCGCCACGAACTTGCCCTCCAACCCGTGCGCTTGCCTGAAATGCTGCCCGTCGTCCTCGGGGTGGAACATGCGCGTATCGGCCCCATTGGGGATCAGTTCCACCCGCCGCGCCCCGCGCGCTTTAACGTGCTCCGTGAACCCCGGCGAGTTGACCATCAACAAATCGGCGCGGCGATACAGAAAACGCTCCAGCCACTCCGAGGCCCGAATCAGCAGAGGGTTGGTGAGCACCCCCACCGCCACGGCAAACGCCGGCCACAAATCGCGGATTTCAAACAAAAACGGCACGCGCTTGAGCAGCGCCAGCGCCCAGGCTGTGATCCCCTGAAAAATGGGCGGCGAAGTTCCCCACACCAAATCCACATCTTTGACGCGCAGCCCGGCCCAAAAAGATGAAACCATAAACGAGAGAAAATTAATCACCCGATGCACAAAACTGCGGTGCAAAGCCGCATAAACGGGCGGGCGCAAGATCGTAATCTGGGGGTAAGCGCTGTTCAATATGGTAGCCTGGGCAGATGCCGCACCGGTCAAATAGCTGACCGGGCTGGCCACAATCGTCACTCGATGGCCTCGTGAAGCCAGATACAGCGAGAGTTCGTGATGCCGGGTGCCGCCGGGTTCATCAATCGCAGCAAAAGCCTGATGGATCAAAAGAATATGCATCTTATTTCCGGATAATTTTGGGGTCGCGAAAATCGTTGTTATCAACCACTACGTCGGCCCGCTTCCGCGGGTGGACTGCGTGCAAATACATCTGCTGGCCCGGCACATAACGGCGCTCATACTGCGCCCGGCGGGTGTTGGTATCCCATTGGCGCTGGTTGCGCGTCACATCCCGCAAGACTGCCCGTGGCACCGCAACGCTAAAATCCACCTCGATGAAAATCGAAAAATCCCACTGCTCGATTAACTCAGGGCGAAGCAGGAAAACACCATCGAACAGCAGGATAGCATTTGCCGGAGCTGTGCACAAGGGTTCGTGAGTGGGGGCATCTTCCGCGAGATTAAACACTGCCGGGCGGTATTCCCGATTCCCGCCCGGCCCCAAGGGAATCAGCAAATCCTGCAGGAGCGCGGCGTAATTGAAGGAATCGCGGTAATANNATGGCCACCCGCACGGGGTGCGACCGGGTTACAGCACAAACCACATCTGCGAGATGTTCTAAAAGCTTTAAGCGGGTCACTCAACCTCCGGGAAAATGAATTCTGTCAAAAACCGGCGGTTGGTCAGGCTATCAAGCCTCAGAGAAAAGGAGAGGGCAGGTTCTTTAACCCCATAAGTTGGCGAAATCCAGCCCTGGGTGGGGGATGGTGTGGCATTCCCAAAAAGCAGCTCGCCCGCCCGCACCAGCCCAACTTGCATACCGCCGCCCATCGAAAAGGAGAAACCATCAAAACTTACCCGAATTTTGATCTCACCAACCGGGGAGGCCAAACGCAATTCGTAACAAAGAGGATCCTCTGCGGTGAGGTAGTCAATCTCCCACGGCCAATCCGGTAAGAGCCAATGTAGGCGGGGGTGGAACCATTCTGTGGGCTCCTTGGGGAATCGTGGTTCTTGATGAGGCGGCCAGGAGAAACGGCTTTTTTTAAGGCTCTTTTCCCATTCTAATGTATTGATTTCGTCGCGCACTTCCCACTTGTACGGAGAAAGCATTTCCACCGTGCGCCTGTGGATGTACCCAAATTTCTCGTATCCGTTATGTTGGGCGGTGATTTGAGCCGCGGAATCTTTCTGCCACGTGGCCTGCGCCCGGTCGAGATACAGGAAGCGCCCGGCGCGGGTCATTTGCTCTTGCCCGTTGAGCGTGACGGTGTTGTGCACGGCCGTGCGCGTGAGCGCGTTATCCCAGGGCGGATCCGCATTGTAGAGGTAAGTCCCGGCATCCTGGGCAATATTCAGCCCGCGCCACCACAAATCCAGGTGCAATTGATCGGCGTGCCCGGGGCGGTCGGTGAAGTGGGCAGCGCGCAGGTAAGCCCAAGAGCGTGGGGCGTGAAGAGTAGAGAGTGGGATCACAGACGACGGACAGCGGACGGCGGACGGCTGTGAGTTGTTGGCGGTTGGCGGTCGGTGGTCAGTGGTCAGCCAAAGGCTCATCTCATCCCACAGCCCTGGCTCAAAGGCGGGTTCCGTTAAAAAGGCCTGGGAGGCGGCTTGCAGCACAGGGCGGTAATCCGAGAATGGCAGCGTAGCCAACGGCAAAATGTAAGCCCCATCATTCGGCCCCAGGTTAGGCACGCGGCCGGATTCTGGATCACAAAGATTCAAAAGCCATTGGGTGGCAGTTGCTAGTGCGAGGTGCGGGGTGCAGGGTGCTTCGCACTTCGCACTTCGCACCTCATACACCCACAGGGCCAATTGCAACATCAGCCGGTGAATGTTGGAATTGGCCCTGTGGGTGTATGAGGTGCGAGGTGCGAAGTGCGAAGCACCCTGCACCCCGCACCTCGCACTAGCAACTGCCACCCAATGGCTTTTGAATCTTTGT
>DOTA01000115.1 GCA_003513015.1 Chloroflexota bacterium | reverse complement strand
CTTGGCGAGTCCATATGCCAAAGCCTGGATCATTTCGCGGGCTTCAGACTTATCGATGAAGTGACGGGCCACCAAACCTGCCAGCCAGTTCGCGCCGGCGCGCCGCCACACATCATGTCGTGCCGGGATCGATGGGAACGCGCGCGTGTCGTCGTTGAAGCCGACGGTGTTGTAGAAGCCCGCGGTTTCCGTCGTCTGCTCGCGGAAGCGCAGCATGCCCTCGGGGCTGTCGTGGAACCACCAGGGCGGGCCGAGTTTGAGCGCCGGGTAGTGCCCGGCCAGCGGGGCCAGTTCGCGGGCGTAGGTGGTTTCGTCGAGATTGAACAGGATGAGCGTGAGGCGGGGATCGGTGCCGAAGCGGTCGAGCAAGGGTTTGAGATTTTGAGTGAACTCGCTGCGGATGGGGATGTCGGCCCCCATATCACGGCCAAACTGGGCGGCGATGAGGGGGTTGTGGTCGCGGTAGGAACCCACGTGCAACTGCATCACCAGCCCATCCTCCGCGGACATGCGCGCCATCTCGACCAGCAGGTGGGCGGTGAAGCTGGCGGCATCTGCGGGGGTAGCTTCACCCTTGAGCGCGCGTTGGAAGATGGCTTCGGCCTCCTCGGGGGCGAGTTTCAGCGTGAGGGCTGTCAGCGCGGCGTGGTCGGTGGCGGTGGCTCCCATGGATTTGAAAAAGGCCCGCCGATTCTCGAGGGCAGAGATAAAAACAGGGTAACTGGTGATGGGGTGATGGGTGATTTGTTCTAATTTTTCCAGGTTTGTTTTCCAGCCAGGAAAATCGAGGTTGACCACGGCATCGGGGCGAAAGGTGGGGCGGATCTGGCCCTGCCAGCCGGAATCCCGGATTTGCTGGTGGTATTCCAGGGTATCGCTGGCCGCGTCGGTGGTGCAGAGCACTTCGATGTTGAAGCGCTCGAACATGCGGCGCGGCTGGAACTCCGGGGATTTCAGTTGAGCGTCGATCTGGTCATAGATCTCCTGCGCGTTGGCGCTGTTTAGCTTCTCGGTGATGTCGAAGACGTTGGCAAACTCATCGGTCAGCCAGATGCCGGTGGGGGTGCCGCGGAACAGGTGAAAGTTGTCAGCGAAAAGCTGCCAGGCATCACGCGGGTTAGGGGGTAAAGGGTTAGGAGGTAGGTTTCCTAACTTCCTAACTCCTAACTTTTCTAACTCGATGCCTTGCGAATACAACATGCGAAAAACGTAATGATCCGGCACCAGCAGCAGTTCCGTGGGGGAGCCGAACTGGTAAGCGGGGTCGGCGAAGAGACGCGGGTCAACGTGGCCGTGCGGGCAGATCAGGGGCAAATCTTTGACGCCGGCGTAAAGCTCTCGGGCTGCGGCGCGTTGGCCCGGGTCGGGGGAAAAGTAACGGTCAGGGTGCAGTTGGAATTTATTCATACGGGAGGATCCGCTTTCTTTTTTGCAAACTGATAAAGTAAAAAGGAATTGTATGAGTTGTGGAAAATTATGTAAAAGGTGGGGCCAAGCGCCACGATGGGATTGATAAAGGTCAGCGCCAGCCAGATCGTAAAAGACAGATTTTTCTGCCCAAGCACCTGGCTGGTTTCGCGACGAAACTCGCGCCCACTGAGCAGCGCGCCCAGACTGAAATTGATCACACAAAGGGTGAAGGAGACGATGGCGATCTTCACCAAAAAGGAGAGTGGTACCGAGTTATTGGTGTGGATGAAATGCGAGGCTTTCGACACAATCAAGAACAGCGAGGAGAGCCACAGCGCGAAAGTGAGTTTCTTAGCATGAGAGAACGTCTTTTGCACCGGTTGCGGCAGGTAGCGCACCAACCGTGCCAAAATAAGTGGCAAAAGCACTACCACCGCCACCGACCGCAGCATTTCCCAGACCGAAACCTCCACCTGATTTCCCGCCAGCCAGGGCAGCAAAAAGGGAATGATTAGGGCAATGCTGACATTCGTCAACAAGACCGCGGCCACCACATAATCCACGCGGCGTTTGAGCAGGCCGATCACGACCGGGGCGGAGATGGCGGTCGGTGAGATGGCGGTCATAAATCCGGCCAGCGCCAGGGTGTCATCAACCCGCGTCAATACAAAAAATGCGGCCAGCGCCACGCACACATTTGCCAACAAAACCCGCAACAGGCTGGCACGCAGCGCGCTACGCTCAAACGCCAGGCCCACGAACGACAAGAACATCATCGCGATGACCAGATACTGGATCAGATCCGAAAACACCGCGGCCTGTGGAATCAGAATCCCCGCGACGATGGCCGACAGNNCCGCCACCTGGGGCGGCTTTTTGCAGACAATCCATCGCGGAGGCGTAGACATCTTCGAGGGTACCGCGCACCCCTAAATCCAGAGGGGCCACATTTCCCATCAGGGCTACGCGGTGTCCCATCTTTTCTTTCACAAAAGCAATATCCGTCTCGTGGCTGAAGTTAAAAACTTCAAACCCGGCCTCGGCCAGCGGTTCCAGCAGTTTGGGACAGGGCGTATCGTTGTGATAAATGCGGATCAGACCATCAAAAGCCGCAAAAATACGCTGAAGATGCGGTTCCACCTGGGATTTGTAAGTGCGCGGGGAGACCATGCCAACCAGATCGTCAAGCAGCAGAATCCCTTCGGGGTGACTCAGGCAGTCGAGTTGGGCCTGCAACCACGAGATCAGCGAGGTAGTGACCGTTTCGAGGAGTTTGCCTGTACTTTCAGGTTCCAGGGCCAAGCCCTCCATCAAGGGCGTGATCCCCACCAGCCAGGAGGCCACCGCCAAGGGGCCGCGCGCCGCCACCATGCGGATGGGTGGTGTGCCTTCGGCAGAGAGGCGCGCATCCATCTGGCGGTAGAGGCGCAAAACCAGGGGCATCAGCCCATCTTCCAGGGGGTTGATGGGTTTGGCCTGCGCCCAAAATGCCAGATCAGCGATGATCGGCTCAACGGCAGGGGGCCGGTTATCATAAAAGCGAATTTTGGCGCCGAAAGCGGAGGGTTCGGCGGCCATGCCAAATTCCACCCAATGACCGGGGACCCAGACCGCACCAGGGAAACGCGTCAGTAAGCGTTGGTTGATTTCCAGCCATTTTTCGGGGTAGAGAAAATAATCACGCGTGTCGATACCCGCCCAACCCGGCAGCCAGGGGCTGTCGACGATCAGGGCCACGGGAACCTTTGCAGGGGTGCCCAGTCGAGCCGCAATTTTGAAATTTTCCCAATTTTGATCCATATTTTTCCTCGAAAATCTATTTTTACAACACGTTCATTCACCACAAAGGCACCAAGACACAAAGTTACACAAAGAATTTCTTTGTGATGCTTCGTGCCTTTGGGTCTTCGTGGTTAAAAATCTCAATACCAACCGAACTCATGGAAAGCCTCATACAGTGCAATCATATTTTCAACGGGCACATCGGCCTGAATATTATGAACCGTGTTGAACACATAGCCAC
Source organism: Chloroflexota bacterium (assembly GCA_003513015.1). Taxonomy (GTDB): domain Bacteria; phylum Chloroflexota; class Anaerolineae; order Anaerolineales; family UBA11858; genus UBA11858. The sequence goes on along the minus strand of DOTA01000115.1, from coordinate 2,810 downwards.
CGCCAGGGGCCAACGCTTCGAGATTGCGCTTAACTTCATCTTTGACCTGCCGGGGTGTGCCATGGGGCAGGGTATCTTGCGTGTCGACCCCGCCGCCCCAAAAGGTGAGTGCGCTGCCAAAGTCACGCTTGAGAGCCGTGGGTTCCATCCCGGTGGCTGTGATGTGTACCGGGTTGAGAATTTGCACGCCCAGCTCGATAAAATCGGGGATCAGCGGGCGCACATTGCCGCAAGAGTGAAAGAAGCGATATGCAGCCGGGGCCAATTGCCGGATGCGGTCGAAAACTGCCTGCCAATGGGGTTTGATTTGCTGGCGGTACATGCGCGGCGAGATGAGTTGTGAAACTTGCGAGCCATAATCATCGGCCTGGCTGATGACATCAACTACATCCGCCAACTGTGGCAACGCCATCTCCCAAAAATCTAGCTTGAATTCGGTGAGTTTCGCGAAAAGCACGCCCGCCAGCGCGGCCTCGCTTGCCATCATCATCAACAGGTTTTCCATGCCCACAATGCGCTGCGCCATCTCGAAAATCCCGGCGAAGGGGTCTTTGAGCATCACGGCATATCCGGCGGCGCGGTAGGCTGCGGCCTGCTCCCGCAAACCCACAATGCGCCACACCGCGCCCAAATTGGGCCAGGGATGGTTTTCGATGTCCGCCGCGGTCAGTTCCGGCTGGTTGAGCGGCTCTTTCCAAATGGAGTAATACAAGCCATCGGGGTACGGCCGCCGGTGGGTGATCCCCCACTCATCATAGTAGTGCCAGTATTCGCCATCGAGTTGCTCAGTGATATTCCAGTTATGGCTGTTAAGCGGGAACAGGCCGCGCACATCCACACCCAGATGGACAAGCAAATCGTCATCGGGCAGGGCCAAACCCTGGATGCGGTCGCAGATGGTGGGTTTCAGGGCTGGCAATTCCAAGCTTTGGCGGAGGCCATCATAAGCCGCGTGATGAATCCCGGTCACCTGGGTGGCACCCAAATCCAAGGGGATGCGGTCCGGTTCCTGGTGGGCCAGCGTGGTGAGCAATCTTTGGCGCGAGTTCAATCTACACTTTTTCCACAAATTCCCTTTATCACTGAGATCGCAGAGAACACTGAGTAACTATAAAAATTCTCTGCGAACCCTGCGTGCTCTGCGGTTTGTTTATTTTAAATTTCCAACACAACCTTGATCGTGCAGGGATCTTCCTGATCCACCTGGGCAAAAGCCGCCGTGATTTCTTCCAGCGGCTTCACATCGGTGATCAGCAAATCGGGGTGCAGCAGGCCGCGGCTCATCATCTGGATAGCGCGCGGGAACTCGCCGCGCGTGACCCGTGAGGCGATAATCTGGGCTTCTTTGAGCACAAGGGTTTTGAAATGCACTGCCGAAAGCTGCTCACCCAACCCGGCCGTCACCACCCGCCCCCCGCTGCGGATCATTTTGACGGCCTGCGCCAGGGGCGCTTCCTGCCCTTCCGCAAGGTGATAATGCCCCACCGCTTCGATCACGCAATCCACGCCCACGCCGTCCGTGAGTTCGAGCACCTGTTCGACCGGGTCGGTTTCGTGGATATTAAAGGCAAAATCAGCGCCTAATTTTTGAGCGGTTTCCAAACGGAAGCGTTGCAAATCGGTGACGATGGTGATCCCAGGGCTGACGCTGTGACAGAGCACATCCAAAATGGAGAGGCCCAACTTGCCGGAACCCAGGAGGGCTACCGTTTCCCCGGGTTGCACCTGCCCCCGTTGCAGAATGTGGTGACCCAGGGCGTACATTTCTACCATGGGAGCCTGATGCATCGGGACGGAATCGGGCAGTGCGAAAAGATGGCTGGCTGGCACGGCCACATACTGGCCGTAGCCGCCATCCAGATCAACGCCGAGCAGTTTGAGGCTGCGGCAGGCGTTGATGTGACCCGTCAGACAGGCCGGGCAGCTATGGCAGGAGATGATCGGATCGACCACCACGCGGTCGCCAACTTTGAAATCGCGCACTTCCGCGCCGACTTCAACGATTATGCCGCCGAACTCATGCCCCTGAATGGCCGGGAAGCTGACCCTGGCTCCGAACTCGCCGCGATAAATGTGCAGGTCAGTGCCACAAATCCCGGCGGCTTGCGATTCGATGAGCACTTCATCGGGCTTGATTTGAGGCATGGGCGCTTCGCCCACGCGAATATCTTTGGCATCGTAAAGAATACCGGCTTTCATAAGAAACTACTCCTTATCGTAATAACGGGCTTTCATCCACGTGCTTGAATCGTGGAAGTCGGCAACTATATTTCCGGGGTGTACCAAAGCATCGAATAAGGGGCGGTCGCCCTCATCCAGGGTTTTATCGGCAATCCCGAGAGCATCTTGCAGGTGCGCCAGGGTGCGCGGCCCGGAGATGGGGGCGGTGATCCCCGGTTGATCTTTGACCCAGAGTAAAGCCAATTGCGTGACCGTCAGGCCGCGTTCTTGGGCCATCTCAGCTAACCGGAGGGCCACCTGATTCGCCCGCCGGGTAACACGGTTTCGAAATGGCTCAGAACGGGCCGCCCGCGAGCCATCGGGATAATCCATCTGATCCAAATAGCGACCTGCGAGAATTCCGCCCGCAATCGGCGACCAGGGAATCACGGCCAAATCATATTTCTGGCAGAGCGGGATCAACTCGTTTTCGATGCGGCGGTCCAGTAAATTGTAAGGTGGCTGCTCGCCGATATAGCGCACCAAATTCTTCTTTTCGCTGATCGAAAGCGCCTCCATGAGATGCCAGGCCGGAAAGGTGGAAGCGCCGATATAGCGCACTTTGCCCGAAGTTACCAGATCATCGAAGG
>DOTA01000182.1 GCA_003513015.1 Chloroflexota bacterium | reverse complement strand
GAATCTCATCCCATGAAATACTCGGGATGGGCAGCCCCTCCTCGGGGTCTATACCCAACACATCTTCCACATCCGGCGCTTCCGCCAAAATCTCTGAAAGTTGCGATAATTTTTCGGGTTTCGAAATCACCTGCCGGATGCCGCAATCTCGCACCACAAATGCCAGGCGGGAGGGCGGCGCAAACGGATCCAGCGGCACATAAGCCGCCCCGGCCTGCATGGTGCCATACAGCGCCACCGCCGATTCGAGGCTTTTGTTCATGTAAATGCCCACCCGGTCGCCGCGGCCAACGCCCCGTGCTTTTAACTGCTGCGCCACATTGTTCATCTGTGCCCAGAGTTCTGCATAGCTCAGACTTTTGCCCAGGCAGCGCACAGCATCTTTTTCGGGGGAGCGCTCAGCGCCTATGGCGATGGATTGCGTTAGCAAATAAACCATTTTGATTGCCTCCCGAATCTTACAAGCCCAACAATCGGGCGATGATGTTTCGTTGAATATCGGATGTACCGGAGTAAATTGTGCCGCCGATGGCATCCCGCAGATCGCGCTCGACCTCGAATTCGGTCATGTAACCGTAACCGCCCAAAGTTTTGACGGCATCCAACCCCGATTGAACAAAAGCTTCGCTGAGATACAGTTTTGCTAGAGCAGCTTCCATCACAGCGGGTTTGCCCTCTTTTTTGAGCCAGGCCACCTTGTAAAGCAGCAGGCGCGCCGTCTCCAAGCGAACTTTCATATCTACGATGCGGTTGGCCACCGATTGAAATTTGCCGATGGGTTGCCCAAACTGCTCGCGTTCGCGGGCGTACTCAACGCTGGTTTCAAGTTGCCGCTCCATGGCGCCGATGTGGCTGGCCAGGATGCTGCTACGCTCCCATTCCATCGAATTGGCGAAGATGTTAGCTCCTGCGCCCTCCGGCCCCAGGCGGTTTTCCTCGGGAATGAAGCAATCTTGAAAGATGAGTTCGCCCATAGGCGTAGTGCGCAGCCCCATCTTTTCGATGTGCTGGCTTTTGGTAAATCCGGGGGTATCTTTTTCGATGATAAAGGCCGTTACACCCCACATTTTGCGATCTGGGTTGACCGTGGCAAAGACCACCGCCAAATCGGCCACCGGGCCATTGGTCACAAACATTTTGGAGCCATTGAGCACATAGCCGCCCTCCACACGCTCGGCGCGCGTGCGCAAGCTGTAGGCATCCGAACCCGAATCTGGCTCAGACATGCCATGCGCACCGATGATCTCACCGCGGCACATGGGCGGCAAATATTTTTGTTTTTGCGCTTCAGTGCCAAAGCCAAAAATGGGCATTTGCACGCTCCACATTTGGGCGTTGATGCCGAAGATCAGGCCGTTATCGCGGCAACCGTAACCCAGACCTTCCATCGTAAGCATGGTTGTCATAATGTCGGCTTCTGCTCCGCCGTATTGTTCGGGGAAAGGCAGCCCCTGGATGCCAAAATTGGCACATTTTTCCCAGCCTGCGCGCGAAAACCCACTTTGGCGGTCGAGTTCGATCAAATCTTCTTTCAATTCTTTTTGGGCAAACTCAATCACAGCTTTCTTATAGGCCAGTTGTTCATCACTCCATGAAAAGTCCATGTGTTTTGTGTTCTCCTTGTGATTGCTGGGCGGCGCGCTCAAACGCTAGTGAGGTAATTTTCCAGGGTTTGATTGGCCTTGTCCCAGGTCCAATGGTTCAAAATATGGGTTCTGCCATTGTGCCCGTATTCTTGGGCGAGTTCGGGGTTCGAGAGCAGTTTTTGCAGGGCTGCGGCAAATTTTTCGGGGTCACGCGCCACCAAAAGCCCGGTTTCGCCATCCAAAATTGTTTCCTGGACGCCGCCATCTCGGATGGCGACCACCGCTGTTCCGCAAGCCATGGCTTCAACCGGCACCAGGCCAAAAGGTTCGCGGATGGCAGCATAAACGGCAATTTTAGCCTGATTATATAGCTGGACTAACCGTTCTTCGCTGACATTGCCTTCCAGTTTAAGATCGACCTTTTGGGATTGGGCAAGTTGTTCAAGGTAGGTTTTCTCTGGCGGATTTTGGAAGTTGCTGGCAATCACCAGGATTGGCCGCTGTACTTCGGGGATCAATGCCAGGGCGTTGATTAAAAAATCGAACCCTTTGAGGGGGGTCAGTGAACCCACGGATAGCACAAAATCCTGTTTGGGTTCCGTTAAGGGTCGGAACCAATCGACATCCACACCCAAATAGCTGACTTGTGCTTCGGCTTGATAGATACTTCGTACCGAGTTTTGGATAAACTTTGAATTAACCAGGATGAGATTGGCACTGTGCAGGTTTTTACGATCATTGTTTTTTAGCGCGTGCTGATACGAAGCGATCAGCGGGTCGAACCGGTCGAGGGTTTTGCGCAAGGTAGAATCGCTGTTTTCATAGGGGCGCAGAGGCATCTCTTCGTACATGCGCCTTAATGGCTCGTGGCAATAGTACACGGTGGGCAGGTGTTGCAGATAGGATAAGATCGACGGGCTGCTCTCATATTGGCATGGCTGAACGAAACACAGGTCATAGTTACCAGCTTCGATATCTTGGGCGATACGGCGAGCCAGTGATCGTAAACGCTGCAAGTCAGCCTGGCGGATGGCCTGATTCAACCGCCCAAACGGAGAGTTTAGCANNATCGGCAAACTCGTGGTTGGCACTGGAAAGCGTGAATACGTCCAGTTGATGGTTGGCCGAGAGTCGCCGAGTCTCTTCGTAGAGTGCCCTTTTTGCGCCGCCCGAAAGCAGGTTATGATAGATTGCAATCCGCATTACGGTGTGTAGTTTCTTTCTTTGTAAATCAGATTAGTTATTAAGCTGCATTTCGAAAAAAGCCTTTGCGGGCCGGGTGTAGATTTCTTTGTACCAGGCGTTTTCAAGATCATCTTGAATGTGATGCTCAGCGACCAGCATACCCTTTTTGTAGCGGCGGATTACCGGATGCAAATAGGATGCTTCACCGGCCTTATCGGGGTCAGGGTCACGCTCAATCGAGAAGGGGTCACCCCCAAAGTGGCCATATTCCAAACTGACGGTGTAATAATGTTCGTTCGCACCAATCATGCTGTCAGGGATGAAATTCAGCCGTAATCCCGGATAATAATTCGCCATCTTTTCATCATCCGATACAACCAGGGCATCGCCTAAAAATCCGGGTTGCAAGAACATCGCCGGATCAGAAGTGACGCGTTCGATGATTTTTTGGGTGAGTGTTGCGGGGGTTGCTTCCAGGGTCTGGGAAGGCCAGGGGTTGGCGTGATACTTTTGCTCGAAAATGTTGCTGAGGGCCTCGATATTGTGCCGGAAACCGTGGATAAACCCGGACATGGTTTTGCGGTAATCGCAGGCCTGCATGAGCGTTCCGGCAAAATATAAATCAGGCACATTCACCGATTCCCAGGCCGAAGTTTGTGCCGGGAATTTGTCCATGTGGGCCAGTTCGGGGCGGCAGCTTTCATCGAAAAGGGAGGCATCAAATTTGAAGCCGGTGCATAGAATTACATGATCGTAAGTAACGGTCGCAACCTGTCCCTGAGCGTGGCTATAGGCGATATCTACTTGATATTTGCCGTCTTTCATTTCAACTTTTCGGATGGTCGCGTCGATGACTGCGTTTTGGGCCTTCAACTGGTAGGTATCCAAAAAATTATTGTTGACTGCCCGCAAGTGTCCCACATAGTGCGTTTGCCAGGCGAATTTGAGGGAATGCGGGCTGCAAATGTGTATGGTTGCGGCGGTTTTAGTTAAGTGATCGGCTACCTCGAAGGCCGAGTTTCCTTTGCCGACAATCAGCACCCGTTGATTGATGTAATCTTCGGGGTGGATCGAGTGATTAGCGTAGGTTTTGCACAATTCCATCCCGGGAATATCAGGAATATAGGATTTCGAGAACCCGGTGGCAACTACCAGGCGGTCGCTGGTGTAGGTATTGCCGTCTGTATCAGTAACGATAAAACGGCCACCTTCTTTGTGGATATTTGTCACCCGGGTATCGTATTGAATGTTCAATTGGTAGTGATTCGCGAAATCCATCACATACTTAGAAAGCAGATCAGCATCGGGAAAATAGTCTTTACTATAATTTTTGAACAATAAATCTTCGCTGTCGCTCAGCAAAGAGTTCCAATCCCAACGTAAATTTGTGGTGGGATTATCGACGCCTGTATAAACTTTGTTGATGGAAATCAAATAACGATGCCGGGGCATGATGTCGAAAAACGCGCCGGCATTCCCGGCCTTTTCAAGGATTAAATAATTGCGCTGGTTTTGCGCCAGAAAATAACCAAGTTGCACGCCGGCCGGGCCAGCACCGATAATTAGATATTCTATGCTTTTGTTCATTTTAACTACTCCTTTGTAAAACCAACTGTTAATTTCATGGTGACTATAATTTGATAAATGGGCAAAACGCTTGGGGATGGCATAATATGTTGAATGATTTCAAAACCCAATTTCTATTTGATTGTGCTCTTTGTAAAAACATCACCCAGAGGTGAAGCGTACTGCGTTTCTTGGGTCGTTAACTTGCTTCTCGTTTGTAAAAAGATTTGGCAGATGCCCGGGCTGAGCTTGAAAAGGCGAAGAAGCCAGGTGCTGCGTTGATCTGCGGGGGCTAGTTCCCGAGCACGTTGCAGCCATACTGCGATTTCAGATTGAAAATTCCCTTTCAGAATTGCTTTACTCGCCATCAAGCGATACAGGCGGCCTTGCTCCGCTACCGGCAGTTGTAAAAATTCATCCCATTGGGTTATCTTAGCTTGGCGTTCAGGTGCAATTCCCGCCAAATTGATTAATAAATCGTAGAATACATCGGCCCGGATTTGATCTGAACATTGCTTGAAACTCGGCATTTTGATCGCATTTTCCCGGCAAATTGCCAGGTAAGCGGCTCTCTTTTCTTGATCGACCTGAACAGTGATATTAGTTTCGTGTACCCTGTATAGGCAGGATTGCAGATCGAGATAGCCAAAATTTGCCAGGTCTGCATAGTGTGTGAGGAAGTCCCAATCGGGGCCAATCACAATCCGCTCATCAAATTTCAAATTGTGTTCAACGATGATGCTGTGTCGCAGAACCGTACACATCGGAGGTCCGAACACATCTGATGCCCGGACAACCTCTTCGTAGATACGTCCCTCAAATGGACCCCGCCGCCGACTCGATAAAGTTTGCAAACGCTTCCCCAACGGATCAATATGGAACCCATCGGTATAAACCGCATCACGCCCAGGGTGCTGCTCCAAATAGTTCATTGCCTGCGCTAGATGCCCCGGAAAAAACAGATCGTCAGCATCTAAGAAAGCAACCCAAGCTCCGCTCATATGGGCTAGAGCAAGGTTGCGCGCCGCCGCTTCGCCGCTATTTGTTTGGTGCAGCACTCCGATGCGGGGATCACGATAAGTTGAGATAATTTCTGGCGTTCTATCCGTAGAGCCATCGTTGACGATGATAAGCTCCCAATCGAGATAGGTTTGCGCCAAAACACTTTCGATGGCCTCTTTAATGTACTTCTCGGCATTATACGCCGGCATCATTATACTGACAAGTTTGGTCGCCATTATCTTATATAACGTTAATGGAAAGGAAAATCTTTTCCAAGGTTTGGGCTGTGTGCTGCCATTGATGGTGTTGCTCAGCCTCGAGCCGCGCAGCCCTTCCCATTTGCCAAGTGCGCTCCGAATCTTGGGCGAGTTCTAAAATTGCAACCCTCAGTGCTTCTTCATCACAAGGGGGCACGATCCAGCCAGTTTTACCCTGCGAGATGGTGGCTGGCATGCCTTCTTCCCCAGAAGCGATGCAAGCCAGGCCCGCGGCTTTGTAATCGAAGATTTTTAGCCCGGAATATTCGGGCCAGCCACAATAAGGTGAAAGCCCAATATCNNGAAAGCCCTCAGTAAAACCGGAACCCCGTGCCAGGGATAGAAGCCCCCCAGGTATACCAGTGTTGGGGTTACCTCGGAGGCTTTCAAACCGCGAAAGGCTCGCAAATTCTCCCGTTTCAGCAAGTCAATCGTGGTAGTGCCATTTTCCACCGTGGTGACTTTTGTATCTGGCACGCCCCAGCGTTTGATGAATTGCCTGCGCCAGCCCTCCCCGGTGGAGACAATCTGGGTGGCCTGCCGTACAGCCCAACCCGTTACGCCAATAGAGAGACGGCGCTGCAATCCTTGCGGCGCAATCCCCTTGGATTCCAGATCGGCAAGTTGATCTCCGTTATCCTCGAGAATCAGCGGGATTTTCAACCAGCGGGAGGCCAGCGCACCACCATAGCCCATCCAACTCAGGCGCTCGTAAAGCAGATCGTAACCAGCCAGGGTTTGCTGGCAGGCCTGGGCGAAGCGCAAGCTCTCGAAGAAAGCCGCGTAGGGCAGCTTAAGCTCGGACTGAATGCGCCGCACAAGCCGTTCAAACCAGCGCAACGGCCCCTGATCGAGCCAGCGAACCCGGATGGGGACGAAAGTTTCCAAATCGTCGGTTACCCAGGTTCGCCCCTCCAGGCGCACAATCACCCGCACGCGGTGACCGAGATTTTCCAGCTCATGTACTACCTCCCGCACGTGGTTGGCAGGCCCGTTGAACGGACGCTGGCGAATGTTGACGCCTTGCTGCATCAGATAGCCGATTTTCATTGTTTTAATCGCGGAGAGTTTCGTGGCGGGCGGCGGCCACTGCTTCGATGAGTTGGCGAATTTGGATTTTGGTTTTGTCTACATCGAAGTTGTCGATTACGCGGGTACGCAGCGCAGTTTTGCGCTGCTCTTTTTCTGCTTCGGATGTCTCGCAGTATTCCAGGAGTTTCTGGGTTAGCTCTCGTTCTGAGTAATAGAGATTCTCTCTGGGCAGCAATTCGTCGGCACCATCCCAAAAGTGGGAAAGGCAGTAGCAGCCGGAGGCTATGGCTTCGATGGGTGAAACCTGCAAGCCTTCCGAATAGCTATTTGAGATGAAGACATCAATGGTGTGATACCAATCTTGAGGGTTTGAGATATGCCCGTGAAAGCTGATTTTTTCTTGCAAACCCAGATTTTCCACTAAAACCCTCAGGGCTTGGGGATATTCCCCTAAACCGGAAACCTCTCCTCCTCCGATGTGGAGGTGTAGATCATCTCTGAATTGGGATAATTCATAAAAAGCCAGAATCAACTCATAAACCCGTTTGCGGGGTCTCAAGTGGCAGAGGGTTCCGATATCCCCTGAGAAGGGTTTGTTCCCCAGCGTAAAGCGATCCAGGGAAACGGCTTCAGAGATCACCGAAATTTTGCCCGCCTGCGCGGGGAAGCGGGATGCAAATTCGCGGCGCTTGGCCTCACTGACTAAGATAATGCGGTCAACCGCCTCCCAGTTGATTTGATCAGCCCATTGATACATCTCGTAGCGATGCAGGCGTGTGACGATGCCGCAAGTTTTGGGCAGGTGCGAGGCCAGCGCCAAAAGTTCACTAGCCCATTCGAAGAAGACCACATCGTTGGCTTGCATGAAGGCTTGCAAGTCTTGGCGCAGGAAGTGGTTGTTCAGGCGCGCCGTAAAAACGGGTAATTCAAAGGTTCTGCGTTCAAATAGACTGGTTTGGTGCTGGGCTTTGAGATCAGCATAGATTTCATGAAGAAAATCCCAAGTTTCTTGAATGGCGATTCCGAGTTTCATAACAAAAATGGCTCCGAGGGTCGGGTCAGTCGATGAATTGTTTATGCCACAGTTCTATGGAAAGCAATTGGCCCAATTTGATGGTTTGATCTTGCCCGGCCATGTGGGTGTTCACCAGGTTGCGAACATATTCGGGTTTGAAGTAGCCGCGTTCCAGGCTTTGCGGGTTGAGTAAAGTTTCTTCGATCCAGGGGTGCATGAGGGTGCGGAACCAGTTGGCGTAATCTTTGTAGGGGCGGCGGTTCGGCCAGTTGATCCATTTACCGGCCCGTTGATTGACATGCCATTGGGCGAGTTGTTTGCTGCGCAGAAAGATGTCGCGGGCACAGGCGACCATGGGCAGGTTGGTATCTGAGATGGGAATTTGCGCCAGTTTGGGGAAAGTTTGGAGGAAGGCCAGGCGCATGAGTTGGCGTTCATATTGAAAGCCGGGCGGAATGGTGAGCGAAAATTCAATCAGATCGTTATCGGCAAAGGGCAGACGCACGAGAGAACGGCTGCGCACCACTTTGACTCCGTTAAGCGTGTGGCGCGGAACCCTTTGGGTGAAATCAAAATAGAGGCGTTGTACCACCATCTGGTTGTGGTTCGCTTGCAACATCCCCTGGCGATAGGCTTCAAAAACACCGTTGCCGACTTGCTGTTTGAAGGAATCGGAGAATATTTTCTGCTGCTCGGCCCGATCGTAATAGAAGACTCCCTGGTAATGATGAACGCTCAAATGTACAGCCTCGGCGGTATCGGCATCGTAATCAGCCCAGAAGGGGCGTTGCACAGCAAAACCCATCATGGCATCACCTAAAAAGCCTTTGTAAATTACCTGGGCGTATTGGCTTTCTTCTTCCAGGGTGGCCAGGGCGTGCAGGTTGATGATGTTCGCCATGCCATCGGTGAGACGCACGGCTTCACGGGCTTTGTGCAGCAAGTAATCGGGTTTGAGTTCAAAGAAGTGGTGCTGCGAGCCGATTTTACCGGCCAACTCTTTGGCGATACGGGCATCATCACAACCGGGGATGCCCCAGGTAAAGGTATGCAGTTGCTCGATGGGGGAAATTTCGGCCAGCAGTGCCAGCAAAAAGCGTGAATCCAGGCCGCCGCTGAGCAACAAACCCGTGGGGAATTGATCGGGGGCCTGCCGTCGGATGGCATTCCGCAAGTGGTAGATCAATTCTTCCAGATAATCAGCTTGTTTTCGATGTTGGTATAACTGCGGATATTGGATGCGCCAGTAGGGGTGGATTTGAATTTTTTGGTCTGAAACTGTCAGGATGGAGGCCTGGGGCAGCAGGCGCACGTTCGAGAGCAGGGTGCGGTTACCCAACACATGGTCGAATGTGAGAAATTCGGCGATGGCCAGGGGGTCGGTGGCCCTATCCATAGCGGAATCAGCTAACAATGCCCGGACTCCGGAAGCAAAGATCACGCCACGGGGTGTTTGCGCATAGTAGATGGGATACAACCCCAGGCGATCAGTAATCACATGCAATTTTTGCTGGGTTGTATCCCAAATTGCGGCCGCGAAAGCCCCATTTACTTTTATAGCAAAATCTGCGCCAAAGGCTGCGAACAGGCACAAGATCAGTTCAGAGAGATCGTTGCTGGTCGGGTGAAATCCCTGTGATTTGGCCGCTTCTCGGAGTTCGGCGGCGTTGTAAATTTCTCCGATGGCGAGGGCGCAAGTGTTTTTTGAGGGGGTCCAGGCGAGTTGAGGCTGGCCTCCCAGAGATTTCAGGTTGAGACTGCCCAACCCTACATTTTCAGTGTGGTACAAAACCTGCTGGAAACGATCTTGCTCCGGTTCCAGTGCTCGCAGCATATTTTCGACCAGATTTTTGGCTTGATTAGGGGAAAGATCTTGGGTAAATCCAACAATTCCAGACATTAAGTTTTCCTATCTCGGTTGGTAGTGTTGCCCGGTCGATTATTTTTCTTGGGGTGCCTTTGCCCGCTTTTTAACCAATTGATAGCAAACCAAGAGACCCAAGGGCACGCTCACGGCAACCGTGCTGATAATCATGCCTCTCAGGTAAATTTCTAAATCGTGAAACAGGTAAATTAGAACAACCAAGGATAAAGCCATGCTCCCGAAGGTGCCTAGATTCATGAGAAATTTAGATCGTGGGAAAATAAGATACCCGGCCACGAATGAGATGCCAAAGCCGAGAAGCAAAATCGCCAAATAAAACGAGCTTATTTTTAGGATGGTTCTGAGCGTGGCCGGTTCTTGATATTGCAGCTTACAAGCCTCACCATGCAGCGGTACTGGTAAATACCGATAAATGCGCTGGCAATTTTGGGTGTTCAGCAAGTAACGTTGCGGACTCAGATCGGTGATGATCTGTGTGGCTTGGGTGACGGAAAGCATCCGAACATCGCTTTGAGAGGCTAACCAATTCACCTGATCCGAAAATTCTGGAAGGGTGATGTAGCCTCGCTCTTGGTTATGCTCCTTAAAATCGTAATCGTGGAGCAAAACAACGATTAAGGGTTGTTTGTCAGAAGAATTTCGAGCTACGCTAACCGCCGCTTGAATCTGAGTGAGATCAATTGTGGCTGGTAGGTATTCTAATTTCGAGGTTTCCGGCGCTTCTCCGCCTTCTCCGGCTGAAATGGTAGAAAAACCAAGTTCTTCGAGAGCCTGAAGGGTGTTCAGGTCATATCGGTTCCACGGGGGAATGAAAAGCGTAATGGGGGCGTTGATGAGGCTCTCAAGGTATTTTTTCCCCTCGGTAATTTTCTCCAACTGCGTGCTGTAATCGCTCCCGGTGAATTCAGAGGGGACTTCAGGATTAATGGCTTTATGCGTATATCCATGAAGAACTACATCAATAACGCCACTCTCAAATCCGGCTTTTAGAAAGGCCTCTTTCTCGGGTGTGAGTTGTAGAAGATTTGCCCCCGATTGTTCCAGGGTATCATCAACCAGCGAAAAGGGGATTACGCCAAAGGTAATGGAGATTCCATCATCGTGAAATAGATCAATGATCCTTTGTTCAATTTCGGTCGTACTTTTTGAGGAATAATCATCATAGCGAAAGACAACATTGATTTGCTTTTGGGTGCCAGATTGCTGGGCGCAACCTGTGAGTGCAAGCAAAATAACAAAAAATAAAGTGAGAATAAAAATCTTAGAGGAAGCGCGTGTCTTCATTTTGGTTCTACCTGTAATCAGAAAAACGTTGTGGATTGGTTTCAAGCTGAGATTTACTCTTGAGCGATCAGGGAGCGAGCGAAGATCGAAAGGAGGCCGCGGTCGGCCAAAATTCCAGGGTTGTAGCGGATTCCTTGCCAAATCGCCGAGCGGGTGGCCGGAAGATTGCCTTGGGCGTATGAACGAAAGGCGACCTGGAGCGCTTTTTGCCCAAGTTCAGCGCGGCGGCGCTTTTGTAACTCTGCTAAACTTTCAGGCAGATGGGCATACACATTTTCAAGGTAGTTAAGGGGTCGATCGATTTTGGCATAATCAGCCCAACCGGAAATTCGTTTGGCAAGTGCCTCGGCCTGGTTTGCCTTTAAATCCGGGTCTAATCGCACGGCTGCATCCATGTGTATTTTGCCCTGCTCGAAAAATCCTTCGCGGTAGGCCTGCGGCGCAGCGCGGAGATGGGCGCTGCTATAAGCCCGATCCTTTAGTGCCCGCCAAGCCTCGGGTAAATCTGAATCGCTGTAAATTTTATCCAACACGGCAAAAGTGGCCGCGGTCATCTGATTACCATGGCGGGTCATCTGCGCTCGATGGAAACGGTAGAGCGAAACCGGGCGATCTACCCAGCCCATTTTGCAGCCCGCCAGCGCCAAGCGCAGCCATAGATCCCAATCTTCATAGGAGCGCAAGGTTTCGTCAAAAAAACCAGCGCGTTCTTGCCATTCTCGGCGCAGCAAAACGCTGCCCACGTGCAGGGGGTTGCCCAATAACAAATCAACGGGATCACTTGGGGGCGGCGCATCAAAAATATCCCCAATTTTTTGACCGTTTTCATCGATGAGAACAGCCTGACCGGCTACAAATCCGAGATCAGGTTCAGATTCCAGTTTTTCAATCAGGATTTCCAATTTTTGGGGCAGGAAAAGATCATCAGAGTCGAGATAGGTGATGTAGGTTCCCGTGGCGTTGCGGATGCCGGTATTTCTGGCACCGGAGAGGCCCCGGTTATCCTGATAGATGTAGCGCACCCTGGGGTTTGAAAATTGCGTGGCAACTTCGCAGGTGTTGTCTGTGGAACCATCATCAACAATGATAATCTCAAAATCCCGATAGGTCTGGTCAAGGACACTTTTTACGCAAGCGCCCAAATAATTCCCCTGGTTATAAGCTGGAATGATCACGCTGACAGTAGACATAAGTTAACTAGGGGTTTTTGCCATCCCAACCCGCCAGCATTGCCATCATCACCCAAACCGCTTTGGCAGCTCGAGTTCTCCCCAGTGCATTCAAGTGCCCGGCAAAGACTTCATCGGCGTATTCGTCACAAACGGCTGTCAGCTGGGTAGGATTTTGATTTGAATCAATCCCGATGCAGGGTGTGCCATCCGGTGTGTGGGACTCGATATCCGCAATATCGAAGAGAATTTTATGGTTAGCGAGGGCATACGCTCGCATTTGCTGGTTGACCTCCAAAATATACGCGGGCGTTTGCCTCGCCAGGACGGTTGTCCACCAGATGAAGGTAATTTCAGAGTGTTTCGTTTGTAAATTTTCCAAATCAAAAACACTGGGGAAGGGGTCGTTCGGGTCAGTGTTGGTGAAGAAATGTTCTAAAATGGTGGGGTCTTCAACATAGCCGAAGTCGAAGCTGGCATACTGGTAGGTTTCGTTAGGGCCAAGATTGTCGATACGCTCAATGAAGTTGTTGACTTTGTTGTACCATCCGGGGTTGGGGCTGGGCTGAGAGTGTGGCTCAAAGATCCAATTGTGCGAATCGTAAATTTCTCCGTAAACGATCTCCGAGGGGTCCAGATCCGTATCACAGGCAGAAAGCCGCCGGTTGGGATCTGGGCGGTCGGGGAAATAATTGTACAGGCAATCCAGGCCGAAACGGATGTTAGCGCCCACCGAGGCGTGCCGGTGGAGCCACAGGATTTCGCTGGCAGCCTGAAGGTACTCCGCGGGGATTTGATCGAATAGCTCGATCGATTGATGATCGATTATTACCCCCGTGCCAGCTCTGAGTGTTGGCTGCGCCTGAACGGTCAGCGTAGGTGTCTCAGAGGGAGCGGTTACGGTTACAGGTATTTGCGTTGGAATTGCTGAGGGAGTGGTGGTAGGGATGGGTGTTGCGGTTGGCGGTGGGATTGTCTGTGTTGTGTCAGGCAATCCCGTCAAGGTTGCTACCAGGCCCGGTGAACGCGGAATATCAGGCTGAGGCGTTGTTGTTGCTTTGCAGGCCGACAACCCACCTGCGAGAATTATCCATAAAACCAGGAAACTAAAGCGTTTCAACGAATTATCCCGTATTTGAAGATTACGTAGCAAGCCCGGAAGCCATCTTTCCAGCCGATTTTCTTGCCATCTTCATAAGTGCGCCCGTGATAGGTGATGCCCACTTCGTAGATGATAAAGTGATTGCGCGCAATTTTAGCGGTAAATTCTGGCTCGAAACCAAACCGATTTTCCTTGAGTGTTATTTTTTCGAGAACCTGGCGGGTGAAAACTTTGTAGCAAACTTCCATATCGGTGAGGTTCAAATTTGTGAACATATTGGAAAGCAGGGTTAAGAATCTATTCCCAAGGGAGTGCCAAAAATATAAAACTCGGTGCGAATCGCTGCCAATAAAACGAGAACCGAAGACCACATCCGCTTTGCCTGTGAGAATCGGGGCTAGCAATTTCGTGTAATCTTGGGGATCATATTCGAGGTCAGCATCTTGAATAATGATGATATCCCCGCTGGCATGCTCGAAACCGGATCGTAAGGCGGCCCCTTTTCCCTGGTTGACCGCCTGAAAGACAACATTGAGATTGGGGCTGCTGATCGTATTGAGATATTCTCGGGTGCCATCCGTGGAACAATCATCCACAATTACGATTTCTTTCTCTAAGGGCAAATCAACCGCCATGACGAGCGCGATAATGGCCTCAATGGTTTTGATTTCGTTGTAACACGGAATTACGATGGATAGTTTTGCGAAATTTTCGTTTGGGTTGCTGAGAGTCAAAATTGCACCTCTATGCTAGGAAATTTATACCTATGATAAGCCACTCGGGTGTATTTGTAACTTTAATGGAACCAAATCATTTATTCTGACGAAAACCTGATCAATTCCTTTTCTGACCCTGGGCAAGAACACTGAAATATATCATAAAACCAGCGCATCCTAAATAATTTGATACGGATTGAGCAGTTTTTTTAATAGAGCCGCCGCATACCCAGACCATTTGGTTTGGGTATCTTGTCGAACCCAGTAAATGGAGTTATTTCGAAGCCGATCAAGACTTATTCCAATAGCAAGCTGCAGAGCTTTGATGAAACTTTGGGCTTTGTGCTCGGCGAGCCATTTCTCACCACTGGGATCCCCTAAAAACACTTTTACGGTTGTGAGTTCTTCCTTGCGGAGCTTCCAAAATCTCACGTTCTTAAAGGGTAGGATTTCTAACTCTGCTGCGTATTTGGGCGCTAACGAATATCCGGGGATGATCTCGCCAACTTGCTCAAAAGATTCGTCTAAACTGTAGCCGTGTGCGCGAAGCCGATCGCCAATCAGGGCTTCTGCCCACAACTTTTGGGGAGGCTCTAATTCCACACGCCATACCCCAATCCGAGAGGGGTCAATGGGCTGGCTGGCTTTTGATTTCCAGGCCACATTGGCACTGTTTAATTGTTTCCCCGTGCTGGAGGTGTTGAGCATGTTCTCTTCGTAGCCTTCACCGATAAACTCACAAAGCTTGTGCAATGTGGTTTGGGGTGAAGTCAGCAAATCTTCAAAATGAAGCGTATAGGAATTGTAATCGCCCTCAAAAAACGGATCGCTCGCCAAATCCATTTGTTTCCAGGCAACCAGCGCGTGCAAAATCGATTCGGCCCCCCAGGGCACTTTTGTCATTGAAAGCGCCACATCGCGCGGGTCCCGCATAATTCGAATGATAGGGGACTGTGGAAAATAGTTTCGGATTAATTCAAGCTGGTTGATATGATCGGGCGTTTTTTCAACCCAACGCTTTTTGTGATTTCTCTGCATGAACGGTACTGTCACAGATGACAGAAGCGCGCGGATGGAAGGCGGTTGCTTTCCCAGGTAGGCCTGAATCTCTGCTTTACTGAGTTCATATTTTTCGATCAGGGGAGTCCGCTCATTTTTCGAAAAATTTGGCAACGTGATCGAAAAAAGAAATTCTTGCGCCAGTTCCGGCCAATTTTGCTCTTGAATCAACGAAGCGGGGTCTGTGGTGGATAACCAGCGGAAAAAATGGGTCTCTGGACCGCAACTCAACTCACTGTGAGCCGCAAGCATGGCCGCCAGCAGCGTTGTGCCAGAGCGCGGCGCTCCTACAATGAAAATCGGCTCTTTTGCGGCTGTGACCATCGTATCCAACATCAGGCCTCGCTGAATTCCCACGCATGGGGAATATAAGCAAACCCATTAATCAGCAGTCCGCCTTTTACTTTCAGGTGGGCAATTTTGTTAACCCGGTCATAGTATGTGTACCCGTCTTGATGGAAGATCACGGCATCCAAGGTGTACATATTTGGCAGTAAATTCAGGTTTGGGATATTGATATCGATATAACCATCCTGGCTGATCGTGCCTAATGGATGCCCGTCAACATCGGTGCGAAACCCAGTGACTTGATAGCTATTCAGAATTTCGATGGTTAGATTAAAAACAGGATTCACCACGGTTTCGTTGACGGTGTAATGAATCCGGATTTTGAGAGGATCCCGCACCCCAAAATCATCCTGCACTGAGGTATCCTGGCCGAGCAATTCAACCCGGTCGATTTTGATTTCTCCCGTGCCGATCCTCAAAGCATCCTCGGCACCATCGAACTGTTCCATGAGAGATTCCCGATAGGCATCAATCGCCTGATCCGTATCGCCCTCGAAAATCACGCGCCCTTTCTCAAATGTGATTGCCCGATTACATACATGGCTGATCGTGTGCAGATTGTGCGAAACCAGAATAATCGCCACGCCGCAATCCCTTAAATCCTGGATGCGAGTCTGGCATTTGGTTTTGAAGGCCAAGTCGCCTACAGCCAAAACCTCGTCCACCAGGAGAATATCCGGTTCGAGGTGGGCCGCCACCGAAAAGCCGAGACGGACGGCCATGCCGGAGCTATAACTTTGCACCGGCATATCGATAAATTCTTCCAATCCCGAAAAATCTACGATCTGATCGTATAAACCGTCAATTTGCGATTTCGAAAATCCCAGCACGGAAGCATTGATATAAATATTTTCGCGCCCGGATAAAACCGGGTTGAAACCCGCACCCAGCGCAATTAAGGCTTGCATCCGCCCTTTGATTTCGATGCGGCCCTGATCGGGCTTGATCAGCCCGTTAAGCATTCGCAGCAGCGTGGTTTTTCCGGCACCATTATGTCCGATTAACCCCAGGGTTTCCCCTCTTTTTACTGATAACGAGACCCCTCTCACGGCCCAGAATTCGTTATCCCGGAGGGTTTCATTGTTTTTTTGGCGTCCAATCATTTCTGATCCCAAGTCTTTGACCCCATACCAGAGCGATTGCCGCAAACTTCGGCAGAATTTTTTACTGACGTTTTCAACGATAACGAGTGAGTCTGACATTAGGCACTGATCCGTTCGATGATGATGGGTAAGGCCAGGCGGTAAATGACCCAGGCGATGAAGGAGAAAATGAAGGTTAGCGCGCTCACCACCAAAAAAGGAATCAGGTTGGACATTGTGCCTTTCACGATTAAATCTCGGGCGGCATTTAGCAGCGGGCTAACTGGGTTGATCAAAGCGATTAAGGAAAACGGCATCGTATTTGGCACCGGGTAAACTACGGGCGTTACGAAAAAGAAGAGTTGGGTTGCGATGGGCAGCGAACTGGTTACGTCGGTGTACAGCATACCAATGGGGGTGAGCAGTAAGCCGATGCAAATTCCCAGAAAGATCAACCCCAAGATGGGCAAAAGCGCCAGCAAAAGCCCCCAGGTGAGGGGGATTTTGAAGACAATAACCACGCCCAGCATAATAATCAGCTTGATTAAGGTGTTAAACAAAACCAGATAAATGGCCGAGATAATCAGAGCTTCGTGGGTAAAGTTGACCTTCACCAGCAAAGGCTTGGCCGCGGTGACAGATTTCAAGGGAGCATTCAAGCTCTCAGTAAAAATTTGCCACAACAAGGTGCCAATCAACACAAAAACCGGGTAAGGGATATCCGTTTCACCGAAATTGATCACATTTCTGGAATTCAAAACGATAAAAATCAAACTGGTGATGATGGGCGGCGCAAAAGCCCACAACACGCCAAATAAACTCTGGCGATATTGGGCCGATAGATCACGAATAAACAAGCGCCAGGCGAGTTCTCGCGAATCTTTGAGATCATTCCACATGGAACGGATCAACTTGCGCGGCGTGCGAATTTGGGACTCTGGCGTGTAGATGATGATTTTTGCTGATTCTTCTTGGTTCACTTTTCCTGAATCCTTTAGCGTTTCTTTCTCAAGGTAGAGATCATTTTGCCGATTCCCAAAATGGCGAAAATTGCCACCAATGCCGCTCCCATTCCAATCGCCACATCGAAACTCGGGTTGGGTGATTTTGTCGGGGATGGGTCGACAATTATCTGTTGATTTGTAGGAACCGGCGTGGATGGTTGTGCCGTTGCGGCAACTGTGGGCGTGATGATGGGGGTTGCCGAAATTTCACTCTCTGGCACCACAGGTGATCCAAACCAGGGAACGGGTGCTACGCTGGGAGCATCCACAATTTTCCCCGGCATCACAATAATTTCCAGATCAGCTTGCACGAACCAGGCGATCATAATCTGGTTCCCATTGATAATGGCTACTTGGGGGTTAAGCATATTAATATCTGTGCTGGAATGGATCGGCTCGCTCCAGTTTTCGCCTCCCAGCCAAACGCTATGCCATAAGCCTTCGCCATCTTGGAGTTCGTTTCCCTCACGAGTTCGGTTCGCAAAAAAGATGTGTAGTGTGTTGTTACTATCGCGGGCAAATTTGATAAAACCGTTTTCGCCAATCAGGCCCGGGAAGGCATCTACAGGCTCACTCCAGGTTTCTCCCTGATCGTAAGAATACATCACATTGCGGTAAGCTCTCCAGCCACCCTCGTAAAAAGACACCAGGTGGCCCGGCTCGAGTAGACCGATGCTGTTCCAGTCACGCTCATATTCCTGGCCGAATCGCTCGGTCATTGCGATGGGCGCCTCCCAAGAATCTCCATTGTTGAGCGAGCGGGCGAAATAAACGATCTGGCCGTTCCCGGTTTGATCCCATTCGGTCCAGGTTGTGTAGAGATTCCCTTGTTCATCGGCCAACAGGCGATTGTTGCTAGCACCCCGGCGTGAATCTGGAATTGTGTGGATATTAAATGGATCTGTCCAGGTTTTGCCACCATCGCTCGATTTGAGGTAGGTAACAGTCCGGAGTTCTTGAACATTATCTCCCACGGGAACCCGCGAATATACCACGTGGAGATTTTGATCTTCATCCTTTTGCAGGTCTAAAGAATATTCAGTTCCCGATAAATCAGCTGCCAACATCACAGGGGTCTTCCAGGCTTTGGCATTATTCGCCTCATTTGCCGGAACAGAACTATAAAATAGGGCGAAATTGGGGAAGTTGGGTTGAGTCAGCCAAACCAGATGGATGATTCCATTGTCATCCAAAACAGCATGGGGATACTGCACAACCTGATTACCGTCTTCCTCAGGTGCTAAGTAAATATCAATCGGTTCAGACCAATTATTGCCATCCCAAAGGGCATACATCAGGGTATCAGGTGTTTTTGTGGTTTGTTTGGAGGTCTTTTCAGCCCAAAATAAATGCACCACACCCGCCGGGTCCGCAAGCAAAAAGGGATCCGATGATGTTTCGAGATCGGATCGCGAAATATTGATCGGCTCACCCCAGATAATTCCACCATCTTGAGCATTAACTTTGCCTGGCGAGAGCCAATAAATGCTGATTATGATGAGAATTGCGCTGATTTTCGTGATGATTGTAAGCTTTTTCTTCAAAATTACACTTTATCTTTTTGAATAATACAATATAGATTGCAAAATATGGTCTTCCTTACAAAACTGTTAATGGATGACTCACAAAATTATGATAAACCTTTAACGGCAAGCAGAATAAATTTGATTTTGTTATTGGTATTTTGGAGATTGTAGATAAATATTAGTATAGATAGCTTTGATACGATCTCCACTTTATTAAGGAGAGATTTTCTTATGAGTAAACAACGTGCATTTGTGGCACTTTCTTATGTGGTAATTGTTTTGGTAAGTTTTATTGTTCTGTCATTTAGCGGTAGCACCAAAGCTTTGGCAAATAATTTACTAGAGGTTCAGGTTACCAGCGTCATTTATTTACCGATTGTTTCAAAAAATGTTACACCGACACCGCCTACTCCCACACCGCCCACACCAACCCCG
>DOTA01000548.1 GCA_003513015.1 Chloroflexota bacterium | reverse complement strand
GAATTTGTCAGGAGGACAAAATGAGTGATTTGTTGGGTAAGGTAACCGGCGATCAAGATATTTTCAAAAAACTTGGCAGCAAAATTCCAGGATTGAGCGAATTTATCGAACGGCAAAATTATCGTGCGGCTGACAAGCTGTTGCGGGAAACCATTGCGGATCATTTCGAAGCACTTTACAAACGGATTTCTGCGCTACAAACGGATTTTATTAGCGCGGGAGAGATTATGTACGTTGATGATCTGGAAAAGGGCGCGCTTAAATTGCGAACTTTCATCGACAAAATTCGCCGAGCAACCTATGGTTATTCAGGCATGTTTGATGCCACCAAGGTCAATGAAGAAGAATTAGCTCGGGTTTATCAATATGATTCCGCTCTGCTGGATTTAGAAGGCGAAGTTGGGCGAGCGATCGACAATGTGGAAGCCTCCATGGGGAGCGATGGTTTACCTGCTGCGATACGCAACCTGACCAGCAAAGCTCAGGACTGCCTGAATGCATTCAATCAACGCGATGAAATTATGCAGCAAGGCGAGCAAAGTCAATAATTAATTAGGTGAACTAAAAGAAACCCTATTGGAGGTTTGGTGATGGCCAGAATTTTTGATGTTGTTGAATATCCAAATGAGATGCAGGATGAGATCGTTCATCGTTTTCCCGAGGCGGGTTATGGTGATTTTCGGATTGGCTCTCAGGTGATTGTGCGTGAATCTCAAAATGCAGTCTTCTTCCGTGATGGTAATGCGCTGGATGTTTTCGGTCCCGGACGGCACACAATTGTCACCGCGAATATCCCCCGGGTGATAGATTTTGTAGGTAAAGCCTTTAATGATCGCACGCCCTTTACCGCTGAGGTCTATTATGTGGCCATGCGTGAATTTGTGGACAAGAAATGGGGAACCCCACAGCCGATTATTGTCCGCAACCCGGGAATGGGCCTGGGAGTAGCTTTGTTACAAGCTTTCGGCTCTTACAGCTTTCAGGTTGAAGATCCGCAGCAATTTGTCACCCAAGTGGTTGGTGCGCAAGGCGTTTTCCGCACCCGAGATATTGAAAATCGTTTGCGGGATGTACTCATCTCTGATTTGACGGATCTCTTGGGTGAAACCGCGGCTACCAAGAGCGTGGTGGAACTTATTGGGCTGGTCAATGAGATGAGCGCTGGGGTGCGCGCCAAATCCCAGGATCACTTCTCGTCCTTAGGTTTGACCCTGAAATCTTTCATCATTGCCAACCTGAAACCCTCCGACAAGTCAGCCGAAGAACTGCGGGCCATGGGAATGCTGGATATGCAGACTTATACCCAACTCCAGGCCGCCGATGCGATGCGTGATGCTGCTCAAAATCCCAGTGGTGGTGCCGGCCTGACAGCCGGAATTGGTGCCGGGTTGGGCGTAGGCAACGTCTTGGCTAATTCCCTCGCAGGAATGACTGGGGGCCAAGCTGCCCCACAGCAACAACAAGCCCCTGCCGCGGGTGGCGCGGCTGCTACTCCCGATGTGATGACTCCCTCCGAAGCGGCTGCTATCTTGCGTGTTTCTGAAGAAGATGTATTGACCGCCATTCAGGCCGGGGATTTGAAAGCTCGGAAACTGGGAAGCGCCTACCGCATCAGCAAAAGCGCCCTTGATGAATTTTTAGCTGGCTAATACCCAAATGGTTTGATACACACAAAAGCCCGGAGTTATTCGCTCCGGGCTTTTCTTGTTCAGCTTCTAAGTATTAGAATTTATTCGGTCTCGTCTTCATCGTCCTCGGCCAGAGGAGCAATCGCATGTTTGATCAACGCGATTTTTTCTGCCGAGATCGGTCTTTCTTTGGCTGTGTTGCGCATGAAATCTTTCAGTTTTTTAGCTGGCAAAGTTGGTGCGGGAGCGTTATCCGCTTCGATGACCGCAGCGGGATTCGAGAAGATCAAGGCTGCCCGAATTTCCGGAATTTCTGTTTCGGCGGGCAGGTTTTTCTTAAGGAATTTGGTTAAACTTTCGGTCTCTGAATCGATTTCTAATTCGGGGCGGCCAATTCCTTCCTGGGCAAAAAATTTCAAATAGGCTTGCATGAACCCGCCGCCACTCTGTCGCCAGCGATTTTTGCTGTAAGTGATTGTGCCGCGTTGGTGTTTAGGAAGGATCACCCAAACGCCCGCCGGACCCACCAAAACATGGGAAGCCGGGGTTTGGTAATGGTACAAGGAATATCGTTTATCCAGCCCCTTTAATGCCAATGAGACTTGCTCATCCGGTCGTGGGCTGCGCCCCCAGCGGTTGGTATAAAAAATCCCGATTTGAGAAAGCAAAAAACCAACCAGTAGGGCCGTAATTGAAAGCCATAAAAGTTCAGGGCGCTTAAAAGTAATAAACATGCCACCCCCCAGGGTTACCAGGCTGACAACGGTTAAAATTTGTCCAATTCGAGAATTGCGTTTGATAAGTTTTTCTTCGATAACAACTTGCATTATGAGTTACTCCTGAAATCTTTTAATGACCAGGCAGGCATTCTGCCCGCCCAGCCCAAACGAGTTGGATAGGGCGATATCGACGCATTTTTCACGCGCCTGGTTGGGAATGCAATCGAGATCGCATTCGGGGTCGGGGTATTCGTAATTAATCGTGGGGGGCACAATCCCATCGCGCATTGCCAGGATGCAGGCAATCGCTTCAATCGTGCCTGAAGCGCCCATCGCGTGCCCCAGCATCGATTTGGTGGAACTGATGACCAATTGATAGGCATGTTCGCCGAAAACATTTTTGATGGCATTGGTTTCGATGACATCATTCAAGGGAGTGGATGATCCGTGTGTGTTGATGTAATCAACGTCCTCAGGGGATATCCCGGCATCCTGGAGTGCCCACTTCATTGTGCGGATCGCTCCCAGACCTTCAGGGTGGGGCGCGGCAATGTGATATCCATCTGCCGATGAGGATTGTCCGATAACCTCGGCGTAGATTTCTGCCCCGCGTGCTTGGGCATGTTCCAGGCTTTCGAGCACGATTGCAGCAGCCCCTTCTGAAAACACAAATCCCTCGCGTTTGAGATCAAACGGCCGCGAGGCCTTGTCTGGCGCATCATTATAATTAACGGGCAAGGCTCGCATTACAGCGAAGCCTGCAATGGCATAATCACGCATCAGGGCTTCGGTACCACCGGTAATTACCACATCCGCAGCGCCGCGCCGGATCAATTCTGCACCTTCGCCGACGGTTTGCGTGCCAGTGGCGCAAGCAGTCACAATGGTTGAGTTAGGCCCCAGGCACTGATATTGTTTTGCGATTGCAAACCCCGAGAGGTTGGGAATCCCACTGGGCAACACAAAAGGATTCACCCGTTGATAGCCCTTCTCCCAAAAAATTTGTAAGCCTTCGATGAGGTTATCAGTTCCCCCCATTGCAGTTCCGAAGACCACGCTGGCGCGTTCCGGCTCGGGCATGGTGTCGGGAAGGCCGGCATCTTGAACTGCTTGCATGGCGGAGGCCAGGGCAATTTGTGTGGAACGCGGCAAGCGACGGGCCTCTTTGCGCTCGATATATTTTTCGGGGTCAAAATCGGGGATTTCTCCGCCAATCTGGCATGGCAAATCACTGGGGTCAAACTGAGTAATCCGGCGAATGCCAGAGCGACCGTTAATCAAGCCATCCCACAACAAATCAACGGAACTGCCCAGAGCGGTGACTGCACCTAGCCCGGTAATCACAACTCGTCTGCGGCTCATGGGGCCTCCTCAGGGCTGGCTTCCATTTGCTGTTGAATGCCGATCGTAACGGCCTCTACCAGATTGGCTTCAACAGCGCTGCGGGCCGCCCGAATAGCGTTAACGAGTGCATGTGCATCTGAGCGCCCATGACCCACGAAAACCAGCCCATCTATGCCTAAGAGGGGTACAGCACCAATTTCACCGGGATCCATAACTTGGCGAAGTTGATCAAAGGCTGGTTTTGCCAACGCTGCCCCGAGGGTGGTTCGCACGCCGCTGGTAAGTTTTTCTTTGAGAACGGTCGTCATGAATTTAGCCACAGCTTCACTGGTTTTTAGAAAAACATTGCCTGTGAAGCCATCCATGACAACCACATCAACGTGGCCGCCGAACACTTCTTTGGATTCAACATTCCCGATGAAGTTCACACCGCTTCCTTGCAGTAAGTTATAGGTTGCTTTGACCAGTTCGTTTCCTTTTCCGGCTTCCTCGCCGTTTGACATCAGGCCCACGCGTGGATTTTTTATATTGCGGATTTTCTCAGCGTAAAGCGATCCCATGACCGCAAATTGGACCAGATATTCGGGCTTACAGTCCGCATTAGCGCCAATATCAAGCACTACACAGTAGCCTCCCTGAACCGGGAGAATGCCTGTAAGGGCTGGGCGTTTGACCCCGCGGATGCGTCCCAAACGAAAGAGCCCATTCGCCATTGCTCCGCCGGTATTGCCGGCGGTAACAAAGGCATCGCCTTCGCCGGATTTAAGCAAGTCCATGCCGACGGCCATCGAGTTTTGGGCTTTGCCACGCGCCGATCTGGCGGGTTTGTCGGTCATTTCGAGTACTTCAGGGGCGTGGATAATTTTTACTTTAGCGGAACCACCCAGCAATTCCAATTTGGGTTTCAGGAGTTCTTCATTTCCCACTAACAAGATATCATCTCCGAATTGTTGCACAGCGTTTACAGCAGCCTGGATTTCGGGATCGGGGTATTTATCGCTCCCCATGGCGTCTAGTACAATGCGCATGTTTTGCTCCTTTTGGGTTGGATAACTGCTCTATTTTAGCGGAGTATTTTTTCTTGACAAGAGCCAGTTGGTGATTATAATACCACTTGCTCTGCGCTGGTGCTGGAACTGGCAGACAGGCATGGTTGAGGGCNNGAGGGCCATGTGCCGCAAGGCGTGAGGGTTCGACCCCCTCTCAGCGCACAAAAAAAGCCGCCTTTGGGCGGCTTCGTGCTTAACCCGTTAGGGGGTTGATGGCCGAAGGTTCGAAACAGAAAACCACCGGCTATGCTGGTGGAAGGTAGGGACTTATAGGATAGGAAATCACTCCGGTAGAATGGCAGAGTGACGGGGAAGAGAAAGTTTGACCAGGCGGCAGGATGCCAGACCCCGTCTTTGCCCAGGCCGCCCGCAGGGACCAGGTAATGAATGTGGGGATGATAAGCCAGGGTGCGAGACCAGGTATGCAAGATACCGATCATCCCCAGTCAACCGCCAACATAACGGGGATCCCGGGCGAGTGTTTGGGCCGCCTCCGCGGTGATGCGGAAGAGCAGGTTGTAGGCCAGTATCTGGTTAGCTTGAGCCAACGCACGTAGTCCAGCAGGCAAGGTGAAGGTGAGCAGGAAGTAGTGCGTGGGCAGGAGCAGGTGCGCTTGGTTATCCAGCCAGGCTTGCGTTTGCAGGTGTTGGCATTGGGGGCAGTGACGGTTGCGACAGGAGTGATATTTGTAAGCGAGCGTACCGCAATGCGGACAGCGAGAAAAAGCCACCCAACC
>DOTA01000295.1 GCA_003513015.1 Chloroflexota bacterium | reverse complement strand
TCCAGGGCTGGTTTGAGATCAATGGAAATCTGCACTTTCTGTTTGGCTTGCAAAGCATCCACGATATTACGACTCAAAGTCAAAATGATGGGGCCAGAGACCCCAAAGTGCGTGAACAACATTTCGCCAAAGGCCTGGTCGGTTTTCTTGCCCGCCACCCAAACGCTGACGGCGGCATTGCGCAGGCTCAAACCCTGGCATTTTTGAGCGGCGTTCCCCGCCGTGGTGAGCGGCACCAATGCTGGGCGAATGGGCACGAGGGTATGGCCGGCGGCTTCAGCCAGACGATAGCCATCACCCGTGGAGCCGGTACCGGGATAAGATGCGCCGCCCGTGGCAATAATCACAGCTTTAGCGGGTAAAACCGCCTGATAGATCGCCACTCCCGTGAGGCGGGCGTCCAGCATTTCAAGGCGCTCAACAGCCGTATTCAAACGGAGATTAGCGCCCGCTTGAGTGCAATAGCGCTCCAGGGCATTGACCACATCCAAAGCAGATTCACTGGCAGGGAAGACGCGCCCGCCGCGCTCTGTGATGGTGGAGACTCCCTGAGATTTGAAAAAAGTCATCAGATCAGGTGAAAAATAGCGATTAAAGGCTTGTCGCAAAAAGCGTCCGTTACGCCCGAAGTGTTCGATAAATTCTCGTAAAGGTGCGGTGTTGGTGAGGTTGCAGCGCCCTTTGCCTGAGATGAAAAGCTTACGACCGGGGCGTTCCATTTTTTCGAGCAGCAGGGTGCGGGCACCCATTTGGGCAGCTTGCCCGGCGGCCATCATGCCGGCCGCACCCGCGCCAATCACAATCACATCGTAACCGGATGCAACCATTAACGGATCACCTCGGATTGAAAGTGCCGTTCGATAAATTCGGTGAGGGCCAGGATTTGCTCATCGGTGTAGCGCACCCCCTCGGGAGCGATGACCAGTTTATCATCGGGGTCGTTGCGGCGGTGGATGATAGCGATGCAAGTGCCGGTATATTCTGTGACGGGTTCGAAGACGCCTAGAAGGTAGGCGTCTAATTCTTCGCCATCGGGGGCGATTACACCCGGGAGGTAGCCATAATTGAGGGAGTGGATAAAACCCCATTCAGGATGCGCTGACCCCAGAGGCCGGTCGATTTTTATGGTAACGGTGGCACCCAAGAACTGAGTCGGTGGTTCCATTTGGGAATCAGGATTCATTCTCAGACCGCAGCAAATCGATGGTTTCCACAGCGTGCCGCAGATGCGGGATGACAATGCTGCCCCCGACAATCAAAGCAACATTCAGGGCATCGTAAAGTTCTTCATCCTGCCAACCCGCGGCGACACACTGATCCAGGTGGTAATCGATGCAATCGTTGCAACGCAACACGGTGGAGGCGACCAGCCCCAGCAATTCTTTGGTTTTGGGGTCGAGAGCACCCTCACGATAAGCGGCGGTGTCGAGGTTGAAAAAGCGTCTGAGGCCGAGATGATCGATCTCAAAGA
Source organism: Chloroflexota bacterium (assembly GCA_003513015.1). Classification (GTDB taxonomy): domain Bacteria; phylum Chloroflexota; class Anaerolineae; order Anaerolineales; family UBA11858; genus UBA11858. The sequence goes on along the minus strand of DOTA01000295.1, from coordinate 4,073 downwards.
TGCGATTGTTCATACGCTGGCGGTAGGTGCGAAATTCAGCGAGTCTTGAGGTCATGAATGGTGCTCCTAAGTTTGAGTTGCGGGATGATGAGGGCTTCGGGAACCCAGCCTTCGATCGCGCCAAAATCCACTTTCCACCAGTACTGGTCTTTGGCACTGACCCCGCCAAGATCGTTAAGGGGTTGAATAATGGTGCCGTTGCCCATGAAGCTCGTTAAAACAGCGTAATTGGTGCCCGGGCCTGTGTAGACATTAATCGTGCCCAGGGTAGTGACGGGGTCGCCTTGATCGTAAGGTTCAGTTGATTTTTGCATGGGCTGCACCACCACCATCAGCATGCCGTTGGCGACCAAGCGCTGCAAGATTTGGGCTTCAGCATCCCATTCCACTTCAGGTTCGAACGGTTTCGCAGGTTGATTGGTTGCGGTGAGCGTATTAGATGAATTCATCACCAGCGGCAAATAAACTTTCGACGCACAATAAACATTGTTACAGAAAGTGTTATTGACCACCTCCCCATTGATCACCATCGTAGATGAGCCGCCGCCATCTTGCATGATACCATCGGTGGCTCCGAGAGTGTATTTGGCAAATTCGGCCATTTCTTTGACCGTCATTCCTTCGCTGAAATTGGTATCACGTCCATCGGCCACAATGAAGAAAATGTAATCAGTATTGTAGGCAATGGCCGTGCGAGGATCGTGCACATTAGCCTGACCATCCTCGAGAAAAGGATAAATGACCCCATTAATCAAGAAGCGCCAATGACCGCCCACGCCAGCATAGGCGTTGGTCCAGTCATTGACCGGGGTGCAATCCACCACTTTTTGGGCAATGCCGACGATATCCCCGATGTGAAGATTGGTGCTGAGTTCTTGGGCCTTTACCCCCTGCCCGGATAGAACCACATGATCAAAAGGAATTGGGGTTGAACCCTGGTTGACGCGAATTCGGCGCACAATGCCATACGGCATATTGCCAAAGGTAGAAATATCCGTGGGAGCGAGCATCTCAACCAGAACTTCAGTGCCGCTGTTATCGGTATTCGTATCGCGATCAAACTGGGGTGTGTAAAGGATCAATTCAGTATCAGCACGGGTGCGATTGACATCCGTAAAATAGGTGTATGTTTTGTTCGCAAAGTTGTAAACGAACTGTTTGTCAGCCGGATGGCTGATGCAGCCGCCAATAAAAGTGCTGCGATCCATCTTCCAAATGAAACCGCTGCTGGCTTCCAAATCCGTAAAACGTTTGGCATACCAGCTAGAATGCACCTGCCCGCTCCAGGGCACGCCCAAAGGATCGGTTTTGTTGTTGAAATAGAACCCATTGATCGCCACAATCACATCGTTGGTTGATCCCCAGGTGGGTGTTACCGGAATCGTGGGTTCGCCCCAAAAATTCAGGGCGTTATCATAGCGCAGCGCCATATTACTGACCGTTTCCGTGCCGCCGGAAAGACGCCCCTGGGCAATGCTACTCTCAATGGTCACATTTGGGTTACTCCTCGCCATGCGAGCAACAAAAACGTTCACCGGTACCGGGCTAACCAGATGAAATTGCTGGTATTCGATCCCCTCTCCCACTAGTTGCCAACCCAAAGGGGTTTCGGCCTCCCCATGAGCAATCATCAAGACCGGAAAAGCAAATAAGAATAGTAACAATAAAATACGGATGGTTTTCATTAAATCTAGTGTAATCTTTTCCGCCCATTTAAGCAAATCAGCGCTTCCTCCCAGAGCACTCAAGATTTATGGAATCGACTCCGCTCCTTCGACTGCCAGCCGACAGCACACCTACGATGTGAGCGGCGCTGGGGTACGCTGCCTTTTGGGCGCGACAATCTACAACAAATCAGCGCTTCGGGACAAATATTTTTGATTAGTACACATATCCTACAGTAAATAAAGCACGCCAGCGCCCTCTTGATGTATACTAAAAACAATGGAGCGCAGTAAAACTTACCAGCATTTTTATGAAGTGATCAGCCGTATTCCCGCAGGCAAAGTCGCCACTTACGGGCAAATCGCATCCCTAGCCGGATACCCAGGACAGGCCCGGCAAGTTGGATATGCCTTACATGCTACGCCGGAANNATTCAACGACAAATGCTGGCGGCCGAGGGCATCATTTTCGATGAAAAAGGCCGCATCTCGCTCCAAAAATATCAATGGCAACCCAAGAACGTTTAAGATGAATTCCGCATTCCGTATCAAAGAAAATCTCTATATCGAGGTTTCACAAGAAAAAGTGTTTCCCGTTGTTCCAGCAGGGCGCACAGTACCGGCTACCTGGAAGCAAACCTTCACGACCTCCATTGGAGATCAGCGTTCGTTCGACCTGCATTTTTTACGAGGAATTAGTGAAAATCTTGGGGATAACACAACCCTGGGGAAGTGGCGAATTGGGGGGATTCCCCCAGCCCCCAAGGGGGCGCACCGGATTACCGTGGAAATCAGAGTTGGGGTGGATGGATCCGTGGGTTTGCGCGCCACCCTGGAAGATCGCCCGCTCCCGGTTACCTTGTTGACTGATCCGTTCCCAAAAATTCCTCTCACCTTTCGCGTTCCAACCATCCCGCTCGAAAAAAGCATCTCGCAGCCTTGCCCGGAGTGCAAACGCAGCTTTGTGATCCGTTCTGCAAATTGGAAGAAAGAACCTTTTGCCTTGTGCCTGGATTGCGGCAACGAATTTGAGCTGGCAGACACCCCTGTCACTGGAGAAAAAGCCCCCTGGGAGGACCTACCCCCGGAATTAATCAAAACCCTGGGGATCGAACCCCCTCATACGCCCGGTGGCTTGGATGCCGATGCCCTGCGAGAATTACAAGAAAAAGGGTTTAAACTATCTGATCCCGAATCCCCTGATCTAGCCATTCGAGTAGATAAAGTTATCCAGCAGGTGCCCGGAATGATCTACAGATCATCCAAAAAGGGAGACGAGTTGAGCGTGGATGAAATTTTACGCCTGGCGGGCAATCCGCTTCCCGCGGATCAGCGCCGCCGCTGTCCCAAGTGTGATGCGGTTATCGCTCAGGATGATAAACGCTGCAATTGGTGCGGGCAAACGGTTTAATGCAACTTACCCGACAACAAATTATCGAATATCTGCAAACTAACCGCGTGGCTACTTCCATCGAAATGAGCCGCGCCTTGCAAGTAACGGCTGCTAATATCCGGCATCATCTACAAATATTGAAATCTGCCGGTCTGGTTGAAGAAGTGGGCTCAGAAACCGGGCGCAGCCGCGGACGGCCTACATTGCTGTACAGCCTGACAGAAAACGCCCTAAAGCATAACTTGGATGGCTTATCCAGTGCGCTGCTTAAGGCCCTGTTGGCAAATTCCCCCAACATAAGTGAGTCGTTAAATCGGATTGCGGTTGAACTTTCAGGTGATTTTCAACTGGCCGCCAACATGCACACCCGCCTTAACCAGGCCGTGGAACGCCTCAATGAATTGCAATACCAGGCTGCCTGGGAGGCTTCGCCAAATGGGCCACGCTTGATCTTTCGCAATTGCCCATATGCCCTGATCTTGAACGAACACCCGGAACTTTGTCATTTAGATGCAGAACTTCTGGCGGTGCTACTCGAGCGCCCTTACCGGCAAACCGTCAAATTAGAGCGCTTGCCAGAAGGCGCTCCCCATTGCTCTTTCATTGCCCGCTGATCCTCACCAACAAGGGTTGCCAAAGAAATAGGGGTGAGATATAATCACGCCGCCTCGGGATGTGGCGCAGCCCGGCTAGCGCGCGCCGTTCGGGTCGGCGAGGTCGTGGGTTCAAATCCCCCCATCCCGACAAAACACTCAACCGTTAATGATTGGGTGTTTTTTTATTACAGAAAAACTAGAGGGGGAACCAAAACCAATTGCCATAAGATCGAAGTCGATTCGCGCGAAGCAGATCTGAGGATTAGTAACCCAGACTTGCTAAAATTTGTTGATTTTTGAGTATGATTGGGCTATACTTTTGGGAGTAGTTGGGTCGAAAATCAAGGGATATTATGAGGCAGATAAGTCATATAAAAACCCCTAAAGCATGTTATGCGTCAATTTTGCCGTATAAAACCC
>DOTA01000112.1 GCA_003513015.1 Chloroflexota bacterium | reverse complement strand
GGGCGCGGCCCGACCAGGCTCATTTCGCCGGAGAGCACGTTCAGGAACTGGGGCAGCTCGTCGATGGACGTGCGGCGCATGAAGCGGCCCACCCGGGTGACGCGGGGATCGTTGGGCAATTTGTGAAGCAGGTTGCCGTTTTCATCGTGTTGCGCCACGGTCTGTAATTGCTGATCGGCATCAGCGACCATTGAGCGAAATTTGTACATTTTGAAGAACCGCCCGTTTTCACCCAAACGCTGCGAGGTATAAAAGATCGGCCCAGGGGTATCGAGTTTGATGGCGATGGCTGTGGCTAACATAAAAGGCGAGAATAGGATAAACAGGAGGGTGCCTGTTATCAGGTCAAAGCCGCGTTTGACTAATCTTTGGTATTCGTTCAGCGCTGGGGCGCGCAGATCAAGCATGGGTAACCCGGCAAATTCGGCTACTTGGGCTTTGTGGAGCGTCAAATGAAAATAATCCGGAATGACCCAAATTTTAACGGGCAAATCATGGAGTTCCGCGACCAGTTTGCTGACTTCTTCGTGCGCCCGGCGCGGTAGGGCGATAACCACATCATCAACGGCATTGGCCTGGGCAATCCCCCGAGTTTGGGCTAAAGAGCCGAGCACTTTTGGATTCTGCGCTTTTTTTTGTTCATCATCATCCATAAAGCCGAGGATCTGCAAACCCATGTAGGGATGTTGGGAAATTTGAGTTTGCAATTCCAGACCGACTTTACCGGCACCGATGATTAATACTTTGCGAACTTTTTGATTATTCTTGTTGAGATAAAAGCTGGTGCGGGCGATTAATCGCCAGGCTATGTTGTAGAGGTAGGTTTGCAGCGCGAAAAATAGAAACAGCAAGCGCGAAATATCTCGATAAGATAAGTACAATAACCCTGCCAACGAAACGCTTGCCAGGAGCGATCCGATGGTCAGGTTGGTAAGCTCGTTGACGATATTCAGGTTGCGGCGGCCATCGTAAACTGAGAGCAGCGCCAGAATGGAAACCCAAACAAAAGCAAAGAGGGGGTAGAGATGCCGCGGTACGAGCGGCTCTGGTGTAACAGGCACGAAACGGCTAAACGGCAACAGGCTCATGGCCGGACGCAGGTAGGCGGCAATTGCCAGTGCGGCCATGACAAAAATTGCATCCAGGCAAATGGATAAAATGGCACGATTTACGGAGTAACGTCGAAACATAGATTCCTGTTGGAAAGGCGAATTTTGGTTCTCGAACCTGGTTATGATACAGTTACCTGAGGGGTGTGTCAAGCGATGGCGCGTTAGAGTTTTTCATTGTTGTAATCCATGAACTCTGCGTTATGCGTAAGTAATTTGCTTGACTTTTGCGGGATTCGCCTTATACTTTTTTTGTAGGATTGAAGTACTAAATCCTTTGTTTGAAAATTTACCGGCTGTTATTGGGGACTGCCACACCAGGTTCATTCGGTAAAAATATCATTCAAGTAATTATCAAAAAGGAGGTGGAAACCAAATACTTAAGATTTGCAATCCGCTAAATCCCATGAGACGGTTAAGATATTTGAATAGGAGAATGAGCATGAGTAAGAAAAGGTCTAGAGCCTTGTTAAATTTGTTTGTCGTGATGAGTATGCTGTTGATGACGATCAGCCCGGCCCTGGCTGCTTCGCCGCAGGCAGCGCCAGAACCGAATGCAGTTATAAACATTCTGGAACAAGATTTTGAGGGTAGTTTCCCGCCAGCCGATTGGTCGTTATATACAACCGCCGGCGTGGCCTGGGTACAGACAACTTTACGGGCGCATGGCGGAACTCATAGTGCTTACCATAACGATGATATAGGTCAGAGTAACGCCTGGATGGTTAGCCCCCAGGTTAGCCTGCCAAGTGATGCAACCCTGTATTTTTGGGAAAATGAAAATTATGCTTCATATTACGAACTCCATGAAGTCAGGCTTTCCACAGGCAGCGGCGATCCCGCTGATGGTGACTTCACCGAGCTATTATATGATGGCGCGGGCGTTGAAGATACCTGGCAAGAGGTTACGCTTGATCTTAGCGCCTATGCCGGGCAAGATGTCTACATCGCCTGGTACTATGAAGGTAATTTCGCAGATGAGTGGTATATCGACGATGTTTCAATCTCGGCTGATATTCCCGCTTTGGTATTAACGCCTGAAAACCAAACTGGCGTGGCCTGTCAGGCATTTGATAGCGTTTACAGCCTGACGTTATTTAATGATACGGGTGCAGATGACACCTTTGCCCTCTCGGCAACCAGTGATTGGCCATTAGCTTTCAGCAACGCCAGTGTTTTCTTGGCTGCTGGCGACTCCGCAACCGTTGGCGTTACNNCCACCGATGGCAGCGCCTTCTACTACTTTGATGGTATGAATGGCATTGGCTCCGCCGTGAATGGCCTGCAAGTTTATGACCCAGCCAGTGGCTGGAACTATGTCGGCTCCGTTCAGCCTGATGCTAACTTTGGTGGCGTAGCTGGTTACAATGCTGCTGACGGCCTGATCTATTACGCGGTTGGTTTTAATGATAGCTGGATAGGCTTAAATGGCTTCGGCTACTTTGATCCCTCCGACAATTCCAGCGGGCCGCTAACCCCCATGCCGGTTGCTTTGGGCCTGGGCGCAGGCGGCGTCACCGATGCTGGCGAATTTGTCTGGGTGGGCGGCAGTCCCAACCTGGGATTCTTGAATTCCACCCCGGTTTACGTTTATGATATCGCGACCGATGCCTGGACGGCCAAGACCCCCCTCAACGCGGTGGGATTCACCGCTGCGGGTTACACCATGATCGGTGACAAACTCTATGTGGGTGGTAACTACTTCCAGAGCAAAGCCTTCTATGTCTATGATGTTGGCGATGATACTTGGACGCAATTGGCTGATTTGCCCGGTGCGGCCAAAGTTTCACCTTTGATGGCCTACGACGGCATGGATATTTACCTGATCGGCGGCGGCGCTACCCCGGCCAGCCCCACCAATCAAGTCTGGCGCTATGATATTGCTGACAATACCTGGAGTGAATTCGTTCCCCTGACCACGGCTACCCTGGGTAACGGCGGTGGCTATATGGATGGAGCGCTTTATACCTTCGGTGGCGGCAGTGCCGCGGGNNTGGTATCTTTCGGCGATTTCGATGCGAAGACTGAGAACATCCCCGTAACCCTGGCTGGCCCCAACGTACAAGATTTTGTGCTTGGCCCGGCCGTAGCAACTGCTTCTCCGGATAACTTCAACGTGCAGTTATTCTGGGATACCACCGATACCGGCAGCTTCGATATCGGCAACGCTGGCTATAGCGTGATGGACTTTGCTCTGGTCGAAACGAACGGTGGTAAGCCTGCCGAAACGACTCAACTGGGTGCGCTTAATTTTGATAGAAAATTAGGATCTCTCAATAAAAATGCTGACTTTGCACCGGCACCTGCTGCAAAACACATAACCAATTGGACCCAAGTCGATAGCCTGTTAGATGATTCTGGCTTCGAATATGGTCCACCTCCCGCAAGCGCTTGGACAGAATATGCTGACAACGCTTGTGAATGGATCATTGATCCTTCAGGTGTTTGGGGTATCCCGGCTTATGCTGGCCTGTACACTTTTTGGGCGGGCGGCTACTGTTCGAGTGTTCCAAGCTCAAATTATGTAGAACAATCGGTTACCTTGAACGGCTCCTGCCAGGTAAGTTTTGAAGCCAACTACTACACCACCGAAGCCGATGGCGATCTTTTCTATATCGCGATTGACGGCACCAATGTTTGGGAAAATCCTCTCGACCCAGCCGATCATACTGAATTCGTTTGGGTTGAAGAAGGCCCAATTTCGCTGGGTACCTTCAGCGGTGAAACGGTAAACTTCCGCATCGGTGTTGATAGTGCCGGTGATTTAACTGGCAATGTATTAGTGGATGAAATCGCGGTAACTTGCGGCGGTGGTGGCGTGGGCATCGACATCCCCTGGCTGAGCGAAGACCCCATCACGGGCACCGTGGATTCTATGGATATGGCCTCCTACGCCGATGTGAACATCGACTTGAACTTCGATGCCACCATCGACTATGTCGACGCGCTGGGAACCTATACCGGCACCTTGACCTTGGTCTCCAACGATCCTGAGAACCCCATGATTGAAATGCCTGTCACCATGGAAGTGGTGGCCAACCCCGATGCCAGTTTNNTCGATGATGTGCAAGTTATCGATGTGGCGGCACCCGGCCCGGTGGTTCACGATGTTGAACTGGCCTACAATGGCCCCGAAATGATGGTTGATCCCACCTCCTTTGAAAAATCCCTGGTTTGGGGTCAAGGCACCACCGATGTGTTCACGATCACCAATCAAAGTTCCCTCGTTGATCTGAATTACTCGGTTGCCATCCAGCCGATTGTGGATGAAGGCTTCGACACTGGCATCCCTGCTGATTGGACCGTGATTGATAACGAAGGCACCGGCGTCGCTTGGGATACCTGCTCCAACTGGGGTGATGATAACTACACCGGCGGCGAAGGTGATTGTGTTGTTGCAGATAGTGATGCCGCTGGCACCGTGGAATACGATACGGAACTGTGGGTGCCCGTTGACCTGACGGGCTTCAACTATCCTCGGCTATCCTACCTGGCGAACTTCCAAAGTTACGCGGGCACAGAAATGCTGGACGTGGATGTTAGCCCGGATAACGGCGTAAGCTGGTTCAATCTCTTGAGTTGGAACACAGATCACGGCGGTTTCCGCAGCACCCCAGGTGTGCCGGTCGACCTCGACCTTTCACCCTTTGCGGGTATGCCGGTGATCCTGCGCTGGCATTACTATAACCCCGCCGGCGGTGACTGGGACTGGTATGCCCAGATCGACGATGTGGTGGTTACCGAAGGTTCTGCGGTACTCACTTACTTCTCGGAAGAATTTGAAGGCACCTTCCCGCCCACTGATTGGGCCGTGTTGGACAATGGCGGCTGTGGCACCTGGGAAAGCTCGGCGACCACTGGCCGCGCCAACGCCACCGGCGGCACCGGCTACTTTGCCGATGCTGACTCTGACTGGTGCGGTTCAGGTATGGACACGGAACTGTGGACGCCGTCCATCGATCTTTCTAGTGCCATCGCTCCGGTCTTGGAGTTCAAGACCTACTTCAATGCCTGGTACAACGATGACAATGCTTACGTATGGATCAGCACCGACGGCGGTACAAGCTGGGATCCTACGCCCCTTGTGCATTGGAACGACGACGTGGCCGCCCGCACTGAGGTGGTGGATCTCTCCGCCTACGCCGGTGAGCCTGATGTGATGCTCAGCTTCCAGTATGTGGCTNNGTACCGGGGCCTGGCACCTATGAAGCCGGGCTACTGGTCTCGGGCGACGATCCCTTCAACCCCTCAGAAACTGTTGATGTGGTGCTGCACGTGCTCGATCACCCCGATCAGGGTTATGTCTCTGGTACGGTCTATGCCTCGCGTACGGCAGATGGCAATAATCTGCCCTTAGCCGGCGCTTATCTCGATTTCCACGGGCTTGATGGCACCTTCAATGCCACCGTGATGACCGATGAAAATGGCGACTACGAGCTGTACTTCCCGCCTTGGGTCTTGCCACAAATCTTTGAAATCGCCGCCTACGCGCCAGATTTCTTGCCAAACATCACCTACCTCAATGTGGGGAAGGGTG
>DOTA01000440.1 GCA_003513015.1 Chloroflexota bacterium | reverse complement strand
GAACATCGGTGCCGAGGGGCAGTTTTTCTTGGGGGCCTTTGGTGCCAGCGCTGTGGTTCTGATCCCTTTGCTGCCCGAAGGCACCTCCCGTTGGCTTTTCATCCCCGCGATGATGCTGGCCGGAATCGCCGCAGGCGCACTGTGGGGTTTTATTCCCGGTTTTCTCAAGGCAAAATTCAATGTTAACGAAGTTATCTCAACCTTGATGCTCAACTACATCGCCGTAGCCTGGAATAACTTTTTTATCTTTGCGGTCTGGAGCGAAGGCGGCTTTCAGATGAGTCCCATGTTCCCGAAAACAGCCTGGCTGCCACGCCTGGCGGATTTCGCCAAGGAATATCCTGTTCTTCGGGGGTTGACATCCCACCTGGGGTTCATCATTGCCATCATCACCGCCGTGATCGTCTGGTTTATTTTGTATCGCAGCCGTTGGGGATACGAAATCCGCCTGATTGGGGATAATCCCGAAGCCGCCCGCTATGCCGGGATCAATATTGCCCGCAATACCATTTTGGTGATGATGTTTTCCGGTGGTTTGGCCGGGCTGGCCGGGATGTCGGAGATCACCGGGGTGGTGCACCGTTTGCAGGGAGCCATCTCGCCGGGGTACGGATTTACGGGCATCATCATCGCCTGGTTGGCCAAGCTGAACCCTTTTGCGGTGATCCCGGTTTCGATTTTGTTTGGGGCGTTGATTTTGGCCGGGCGTGAGATTCAACCCTCGGGCATCCCCAAAATGATCCAGGGTATCATCCTGGTTTGTCTGATTGCCAGTGACTTCCTCATTCGTTACCGTATCCGCATCGAGCGTCAGGTGGAGGAGGCTTAACTATGGATTTGATCATCATTCTACAAGCTGGCGTTGCCACCGGGACGGTTTTACTGTTTGCTACCATCGGCGAGATTTTTTCCGAGCGTTCGGGTGTGATGAACCTGGGCGTGGAGGGCATGATGCTTCTGGGGGCCATGAGTGCTTTCAGTGTGGCGGTATCTACCGGAAATCCGTGGTTGGGGTTGCTGGTTGCCATGCTGGCAGCCGGGCTGCTCAGCCAGATTCACGCTTTCATCACCATCACGCTGCAAGCTGATCAGGTGGTCAGCGGGTTAGCACTCACCTTTTTGGGAACCGGAATCAGCCTGGTTTTGGGAGAGGGCCTCAGCAAAGCTGGGGCGATTTCGTTGCTGCCCAACTTTTCCATCCCGCTGCTCACCAAAATCCCGCTGATAGGCCCGATTTTCTTCACCGACCAGAGCATCATGGTATATGTGGGGTATCTGTTCGTGCCGTTGACATGGTATTTCATCAACCGCACCCGCCCGGGAATGCACCTACGGGCGGTGGGCGAGCACCCTGCCGCGGCTGATTCGCTGGGGATTAGCGTGTATGGCACGCGTTATTTTTATGTTTTTGTGGGCGGCGCACTGGCCGGTTTGGCGGGAGCTGTGATCAGTCTGGCGGTTTCGCCGGGATGGTTCAGCGAGTTAACCACCGCCGGGCAAGGCTGGATCGCCGTTGGTTTGGTGATCTTCGCCCAGTGGGACCCTGTACGGGCTATGTTTGGTTCTTACGCTTTTGGGGCGCTGCGCCGCCTGATTTTGGATATTCAGGGGCCGGCCATGATTTTGGGATTCAATAATCCCTTTTATTACAATCCCTATTGGGGATTTTTCCTGCAAATGCTGCCGTATGCTTTTACCATCTTCGTATTGGTGATCGGTTCCCGTGAGGCTGTGCGCAAGCGCTTGGGTGCGCCCGCGGCTTTGGGGCAGCCTTACATCCGTGGAGAACGAGGTTTGTAAGCGGGTCTTTATATTTATGGCCTGTGTTTGAAGATTTCTGAATAGACTGAGTGACGATGCAAAACATTTTTAAGCAAGAATGGTTCTCTCGCCTGATTGATGTGATGTTGCCGGTCTTCGCCACGCTGGCGGCTTTGGGTGTGGGTGCGGTGATGCTGCTCCTGCTGAAAGTCAACCCCTTCGTGGCTTATGGGGCGATGTTCGAAGGAGCCTTTGGCAGCGGTAATTCCATCGCTGAAACCTTGGTGAAGGCCACGCCGCTGCTGTTGGTAGGTTTGGGCATTTGTATTTCTTTCCGCGGTTCGGTGATCAATATCGGTGGTGAGGGGCAGATGATTATTGGGGCGTTACTGGCTACCCAGATGGGCTTGATGTTTACTGACTTGCCCGGCTGGTTTGTGATCGTCCTGGCTTTGCTGATGGGTTTTGTGGGCGGCGCGCTTTGGGGAGGGATTGCCGGTTATTTGAAGGCTTACTTTGGAGTGAATGAAATTCTTACCACCGTGATGATGAATGCCATCGCCGTGCAGTTGATGAACTTTTTGTTGCGCGGTCCCATGATTGATCCATCTCAAGCCCAATTGGCTTCGAAAATTCCACAAACGGCGCGGTTGCTCGATGCTTTTCGTTTGCCGCGCTGGATGCCCACCCGACTGCATCTGGGATTTTTGATCGCCGTGGTTTTGGCCTTTCTCGTTTATATCCTGCTTTGGCGCACTACCCTGGGTTATCGCATCCGCGCCGTCGGCAAAAACCCGGATGCTTCACGCTATGCCGGAATCAACGTCAAACGTCAGATAGTGTTGGCTTTATTACTCAGCGGTGCTTTTGCCGGGCTGGCTGGAGCCATCCAGGTTTACGGGGTCAACTACCGCATGATTACGGATGGCTCGGCTTCGGGGTTCACCGGCAGCGCCGGTTTCAATGGGATTGTGGCCGCCTTGTTTGGGCAGTTGCATCCCCTGGGTACGATCCCGGCCTCGATCTTGTTTGGCGCGCTCTTGGTAGGAGCCAACAAAATGCAGCGCGTGGTGCAGGTTCCCTCCGCTTTGGTGATTGCGCTAAACGGCCTGGTGGTGGTCTTTGTGGTCAGCAGCGATTATTGGCGGCGCAAACGCCAGCGTCGCCGCTTAGCGCAGGCCCGCATTGAAGAAGATGATGAACCGGACGAAGAACCGGGTGCCGCTTCCCCGGCTCAAACGGAGGTGGTCGCATGATTTCCGAACTATTTACTGCGACCGTTCTGATCGGCATTCTGGCCTCCGGCATCCGTTTGGCGACACCCTATTTGTATGCGGCCATCGGCGAAACCTTCGGTCAGCGCAGCGGCGTGCTCAACCTGGGGGTGGAAGGCCAGATGTTGTTGGGGGCCTTCGCCGCCTTTTATGTTTCTCTGATGACCGGGAATTTATGGTTGGGGATTTTGGCTGCAGCCTTTGTAGGCGCGCTGATGGGCCTGGGAATGGCTTATGTTACTGTCAATTTACAGGCCGAACAGGGCATCAGCGGGATCGGTTTTTATCTCTTCGGTCTGGGGTTGAGCGATTTGCTCTTTCAAAAGTTAATGGGATCCGTGCAAACCGTGAAAGGATTTCCTAAGCTTGTGATCCCTGGTTTGACGAATATCCCAGTTTTAGGGGAAATCTTCTTCAACCATAATATCCTCGTTTATGGAGCGTACTTGCTCGTGCCTTTGGCCTGGTTCGTGCTTAATAAAACCACCCTGGGCCTGAAAATTCGCTCCGTGGGCGAAAACCCTGAAGCCGCGGATTCTCTGGGGATCAGCGTGGCGGGTGTCCGGTATTTTACAATCATCCTGGGTGGAACCCTCTCCGGGATCGCGGGGGCCTCCCTTTCCACCGCGTTGCTCAACGTTTTCCAGCAAAATATGACCAGCGGCCTCGGGTTTATCGCCGTAGCCCTGGTTTATTTTGGGGGCTGGCGTCCCTGGGGCGTTTTGGGCGGGGCTTTGTTGTTCAGCCTGATAAATTCGCTGCAACTCTGGATTCAGGTCTTGAATATTCCCATCCCCTCCGATATCGCCATCATGATGCCCTATATTCTCACCATTCTGGTGTTAGTGTTAACCGTTTCCAGGGTGAGAGCCCCCTCTGCATTAACCAAACCATTTACTAGATCAGAGTAACAAGGAGGTGCGATCCAAATTAAATTTGCCTTGAAAACTTTCGAAAACCAGGATATGTTGTAAATATTCTGGCCAAGTTTCTTGAGCTTGTAGAAGGCCGCGATATACCGCACCCTTCAATGAGTTCGGTGTGCTGAATATTTACAATAAATCGTTTTATTGATCCCAATTTGCGTAGTTGAAATAAAAGGAGATAGAAATGAAGAGTAAATTGTTGGTTTTGTTTGTGATTCTGGCGCTTGTTTTGACCGCCTGCGGTTCCGGTGGCGAGAAAGCGGGTGGCGGCACTTTCAAAGTAGCCGTAGTGATGCCCAGTTCCATCAAGGATCTGGCCTTTAGCCAAAGCATGTACGATGCCCTGCTCAAAGTCCAGGCTGAGAAAGGTGGCGAAGCGAACTTCCAGATCGTCTACTCGGAAAATATGTTTGTGGTGGACGATGCCGCCGCCGCCATCCGTGATTACGCTACCCAGGGATTTGACCTGATCATTGCCCACGGCTCACAGTATGGCTCCTCCTTGCAAGAGATCGCCCCCGATTTCCCAGAAACGGCCTTTGCCTGGGGTACCACCGTCGATACCTTCGGACAGCCCAATATCTTCGCTTATGAAGCCCGTGCCGAAGAAGGCGGTTATGTTAATGGCGTGCTGGCGGCCAGCCTCTCAAAGAGCGGTGTGGTCGGCGTGGTGGGGCCCATCGAAACCGGTGATGCCAAGCTCTATATTGATGGTTTTGTCTCTGGCGCGCGTGCGACCAATCCCAATGTGCAAGTCAATGTGAACTATATTGGCTCTTTCTCGGATGTCGCCCTGGCTTCTGAAGCCGCCAACACGCACGTTGCTGCCGGTGCGGACGCGCTTTCTGGCACGGCGCAGATGGTGGTTGGCGCGATCGGCGTGGCGAAAGAAAACGGCGCGCTCTGGTTCGGTACGCAATCCGCCCAAACCAGCCTGGCTCCCAGCATTGTAGTTGCCAATCAGGTCTACCACTGGGAAGTGGTGCTCAACGATATGATCAAGTTGATCAACGATGGTACCTACGGTGGAAAATCCTATGCCCTGACCCTCAAAAATGACGGTTTGGTCATGGAATACAACCCGGATTATTCGATCCCCGCGGATGTAAAAGCCAAAGCAGACGAAACCGTTAAAGGCATTATCGATGGTTCCGTTGTAATTATGCTCCCCAGCAAATAAAGTAGGTGGCCTGGCAGTTCTCCCAGGACTGCCAGGCCTTTCTCAAACAGGATGGTAGCTGTGACCGCTAACAATACGCTTCCCTCAGGTCAAACCCGCATCGACACCCTGGAGATGAGTGGCATCACCAAGCGCTTCCCTGGCGTGCTCGCCAATGATTCGGTTGATTTCGATGTCAAAGCGGGTGAAGTGCATGCCCTCTTGGGTGAAAATGGCGCGGGTAAAAGTACCTTGATGAAAGTTTTGTATGGCATGTACCATCCCGACGAAGGCCAAATCCTGCTCAACGGCCAACCCATCACGCTCAATTCCCCCACGGATGCCATCAACCTGGGGATTGGCATGATTCACCAGCACTTTATGCTGGTCGAGACCCTCACAGTGTCCGAAAATGTTGCCCTGGGATTGCCATCAACCCGCGGCCCTCTCACCGATCTCAAACGTGTTTCGGAACGCATTCTGGAATTGGCCGATTTTTACGGCCTCAAAATTGATCCTGATGCCTATGTTTGGCAGCTCTCCGTGGGGCAGCAACAGCGCGTCGAAATTATCAAGGCCCTCTATCGAGGGGCGGCCCTCCTAATTTTGGATGAGCCTACAGCCGTGCTCACCCCGCAGGAAGTCGACGAGTTGTTTGTGATCATGCGCCAAATGACCGAGGATGGTCATGGCTTGATTTTTATTTCTCACAAGCTGCACGAAGTCATTGAGATTTGCCAGCGGGTAACGGTTTTGCGCGATGGCCGCATGATTGGCACGCGTTCGATTGCCGCTACCACCAAATCGGATCTCGCCAGTTGGATGGTGGGGCGCGAAGTGAGCATGACCCGTGATCTGGTTCCCATGAAACCGGGGGAGCCGCGTTTAGTGTTTGAAGAGATTGCTTGCAATAGCGACCGCGGTACCCCGGCTTTGCGCGGCCTGAACCTGGAAGTCCACTCCGGCGAAATCTTGGGGCTTGCGGGTGTTTCCGGTAACGGACAGCGCGAACTGGCGGAGGTGGCGACCGGCCTACGTCCGGCCACTCGGGGACGGATAATCCTCGAAGGGCGCGAAATCACCCACCTATCCCCGGGTGTAATCACCGATTTGATGCTCTCCTACATCCCCGAGGAGCGCATGCGCGATGGCATGATCCGTGATTTCACCGTGGCAGAAAACCTGATTCTGCGCGAATTTCAGAAGATGCCCTACTCCAAAAATGGATTTTTACGGCTTAAGACCATCGATTCTCACAGCGAAGGCTTGGTGCATGCTTTTCGGGTGAAAACACCCTCTATCGAAACCCCGGTGAAAAGCCTTTCGGGTGGCAACATCCAAAAAGTGGTGCTGGCCCGCGAACTTTCTCGCAAGCCGCGTGCCATTATCGCCGCGCAGCCCACTCGCGGGCTGGATATTGGCGCAACGGAATATGTTCACGCCCAATTATTAGAGCAGCGTGCCGCTGGCACCGCCATTTTGCTCATCTCGGAAGATTTGGATGAAATTTTAGCGATGTCTGATCGGATTGCCGTGATCTTCGAAGGCCAGATTATGGGAATCGTGAAACGCGGCGAGGCCACACCCGAACAACTCGGTTTGCTGATGGCTGGGGTAAAAGAAGAATCTGAGATAGCCTGATGCAAGGCCGGCTGGCTGCACTTTGAATGTCTGTTTATTTTATGCGGTCGCCGCTGGGGTATACTTAAGGATACGGCAAGCCACCCAGCGATGAAAAGAATCTCACTGTGATTGAATTTTCTCTTGTAACCATCAATATCCTGAATGATCTTACTTTTTGGGAAGTGCGTGGCCCGCTGCTGGTTGAACAGATAATTGAACTCAACCCAGACCTGATCGCCTTGCAAGAAGTGAGTTTGCAGCGAGGGGGCAGCAATGCCCATTGGATCGCCGAACAACTCAACCAACGCCGCGCAAACCCCGAAAAACAAGTGCCTTATGATGTTTTGCTTTGCCCCAAAACCGGGGTGTTCGCACACCGCGAAGGGCTGGCCATCCTTAGCCGTTTACCAGTCAAGCAGCATGAGTGCCTCGATCTGCTCTCCCAAAACCGGGTGGCGCAGGTGGCGCGCTTCCGCTTGGAAAGCCGCGAACTGCTTTTGGTAAACGGCCATTTTTTCTGGCAGCCGGGCGTTTCGCCCCAACGCCAGAAACAGGTTGAATTGCTGCTCGACTTTCTCGATACGCAACCGATCGACTTCCCTGTCATCGTTTGTGGCGATTTCAACGGCTTGCCTGGCACGCCCGCGATTGAACGCATGCGTCGCTATTTCGATTCAGCGTACAATTTTGTTCACAAAACCGAACCTGATTACACCTGCCCTACGCCCCTGCCGGATTCTAGACGGGTGAAAATCCGCCACACTGTGGGCGCCTTATTGGGCCTGCGTAACCCCAAATCCGATCCCGATTGGCGCGGCACCCTCGATTATATTTTCGTTGATCCGCGTTTACAAACCCAAGATTGCCAGGTTGTGCTCAATCACCCCG
>DOTA01000258.1 GCA_003513015.1 Chloroflexota bacterium | reverse complement strand
ACCGCCTACCCCCACACCGCCTACGCCCACCCCACCGCCGGTTGGTGATGCAATTATTATCGACCATACTTCGGTGGCTTTATTTGATCAAATTCCCGATCAATACCTTACGCTTGCCAGAAATACCCGCATGCTTTTTTCGGATCGCTCGGTGGGAGAAAATATCAACAACTTCCTAAATTGTTTTGATAGCAGCACCGAATGGGTCGATGCGCCGGCAACCTGTCGAAAAGATTATTACGATACCACAGGCAGTCTTTGGCAATCTACAACATACCCTGATCCGAATTATCCCACGCCAGCCAGAATTCTGTTTGATCCTGACCCTGTGAAATATAACCGGGATAATTGGACTTTCGTTTACGCCCAAGGGGATTGGGAGGCGCTCACGGATGGCTTTGTCTCGCAGATTGTGCCTCAGAACCTAAATACGAACGATGTTCTCTCGTACCAGTTCAGCTATCTGAATATAAATTTTGGCTCCAATATCGAAGATGCGGATGATGGTTTTTTTGTGGATCTGCCCCATTTTGGCTATTACCCGAATGGGCGTGAACGCTGGGATATTTCGGATATCGAAGGGCTTGAAACGCAATATCCTAGCAAAACCATCATTTACTGGACCACCAGCCTGGCTCGCAGCATAGGCACGCCTGAAGGAGAGAGTTTTAACAATCAGATGCGGCAGTATGCCATCGCGAACGACAAAATTCTGTTCGATGTTGCCGATATTGAGTCTCATGATCCCTCAGGCCAGCCCTGCTATGATAATCGGGATGGCGTTGAATATTGTAATTCCGCGAATAACTGTGAAAATCATCCCAATGACGGGCAAAATATTGCCGCCATTTGTCAGGATTACACCACCGAACTCGAAGGCGGCCATTTGGGCGTTTCGGCGGGTGGCCTTCGAATTGCCAAAGCATTTTGGGTTCTGATGGCCCGTTTGAACGGCTGGACCCCTTAGGCCAGCCGTCAACTCAAAATTCAGCTACCACCCTAAATTTCTAAAAAAATTACCGGATCATTCCTTTAGGCGTCAACCTGATCAGAATGTTAAGAAGTGAAAAAATGTTAAACCAAAAATCGTCAAATAAAAAACAAAAAAGCAGATTTTTCATCCTGCTACTAATGGTGACGACTGTTTTTGTTTTGAGCCAACTGACGGCAAAAATTCCAGCCGGATTTGCCATGAGTGCCGATAACGGGGATTATCAGGTGTTTTTGCCAATCGTTCAGACTTCTGGCCAGGCGACACCCCCGCCAGTGATAGATGGTGGCGAAGGCTGGCCGATGGTTGGCGCAAATCCAGGCCGCACCTCGTGGACACCTGAGGAAGCCGTTGGGCAGATGCATATTGAGTGGTATCGCCCGATTGAGGCTTATATCTCTCAAAATACACAAATTATCGTTAGCGAAGGGATTATGTATCTCTCTACATCCAGGGGTTTATATGCCCTAAACGCGGCGAATGGCGATGTGCTTTGGCGATTCGATACCGAAATGCCTTTGGGCAACTCACCCACCGTTGATAATGGGGTGGTTTATGTGGGCGGGTATGATCGAAAACTTCATGTGTTGAATGCCCAGACAGGCGAACATTTGTGGTCGTTTGATGGCGCTCTGGCGGGGTACGATACAAATCCGCTGGTTGTGGGAGGCCGGGTATTTGCCGGTAACAGGGATGGCTATATGTATGCCATTGGCGCTCAGGGCAGCCCAAATCAGGGTCAACTTTTGTGGAAGTATAAAACGGGTGGGCCAATTCACCTTTCGGCAGCCTATAAGGATGGGGTGATCTTCTTTGCCGCGGATGATAATTACGCTTATGCCCTTCGGGTTGCTACCGGCGCTTTGGTGTGGAAATCTGCCAAGCTGCCTGGGGATGGTTATCACTCGTATTGGCCGGTGATCTATCGCGATAAAGTTGTCTTTACTGCGGCTTTAAGCTACCGGCATGAGCTAGAACCCGGCATGATGAACGTCGAAGATGTAAGTGGATCCCCTTATGGCAACTATGCTTATATGGAAAAAGAAGATTTGTTTCCCGGAGAGCCAACCGGCTCTGTGCTGGGTCCGTTGGTCTCAGGCCAGGATTGGGCACATGGTTTACCCGTGATTGATGCCTCTCGGGTGACGGAATATACGGAAAACAACCCTAATCCAACTGCCTTTACGCACAAACCCTGGCGCCGGCTTTATATTGTTTTGAATGTGAGTAACGGCACTGAATATACTTTCGATTCAGATGGGGATGGCTTTGGCGAGTATATGCCATTTGTGAGCTGGGGAACGAAATCTGGCAACCGCTACCCGCCGATTGTAGGCCCTGATGATATTTTATACGCCAGCAATTTATATATGAAAACCGGGGACGCTCAAGGTAAAGTGATGGGCTGGAAGCTCGGCACACCTTACCTCAGCCTGGTGGGTGGTCAGGCTGCCGTGGTTGAACCTCAGGCGATTTCAATTGGGGGCAGCACGATTTACCGTAATTTGTGCTGTGATCGCTCCGCGAGTTTTTTTGGAATTTATGCGCAGAGCAATACTTCGTTGTGGTCTTACGATCTGGATGAGCAAGCGCCCGGCTATGATTCGATGTGGACGATTATCCCCGGATGGCCCCGGTTGGAGGGCTGGTACAAAGGAGATTCTGACAGCATCAATGGGATTTACCATAATCATGGTGACCAGAACCCGGTGATCCCTTACGATGGCCGGTTGTATGCCCATCGCAGCAATGCCATCATTGTTTATGGAACCGGAACACCGCTGGGCCAATTGCCTTTACTGCGCATCAACCGGGTAAATCGCAGTTCAAAACTGCTCTCAAAAGCCCAGGTGACAAACTTGCTTGAAAATGAAGTGCAGAAAATGGTGGATGCCGGACACCTGCGACCGGGTTACTATAATTCGGGGCAGTTCTCGATCTATAAAGAAATCGCCGATTATTTCAACAATCCGGGCGATACCCTCTATACTTTGTCGATCGCCTACCCTTATCTTTCATCAGATCTTCAGGCAGAAACTAGAGCGTACCTGCAACGGGAATTTGCAGATTACTTTGACCCGGTGATGTACAGTTCCATTGGTTGGGCCGAGGGGGCCGCCAGAGAAGCCATGCCCTTGCCCCCCGAAATTGAACAGGCGTTAGTTAATTATCCGAAACGCCAAGCTCAAGGCGGTTTCTCGTGGTTCTACCCGCAGCAAAACTTTTATGCGATGTGGAAATACGCGCAAATCTTTCCGAATGATGCCGCAAGAGTTTATGAATTGGCAAAGACGAAGGTACAAATCCCTTTGCCCCAAATGCCAGTGGTTGATTATTTTGAGCAAAAACCCTACGAACTTAACGCTTACATCGCTGGCTATTTTGGATTTTTGGAACTTCAGGAGCTTGCAGGCAAATCGACCGTCGATAGCCAACTCAGAAGCCAGGTTACGCAAGAATTGAATCGCTTGTTGCTTTACAGAGTGAATACCTTTTCGAAGGATACTTGCTGGACGGATGACTACTATCACCGGCGAGCGTTGAACATTGCCCGGAATTTTATGATGCTGGTGCCCGAACTGGGTGACTATTTCCATCAAAATGCTTTGCCGCAAATGCAAGAAGCGCTCGATGAATACGAATATGTGGCCCCTTATTGGTTTGTCGCTCGCTATGAATCCATGATTGATGAAGGTACCATGTCGCCGCTCTATAACTATGCCGCTATGTTCTCCGCCAAAGCCTACATCCTTCATGAACCGGCCAGTGAATTGCTGAAATATTTGGATACGCCCGCCTTCGACCGCGGAGATTTGTTCTACATTCAAAACCTGGTTGCAGTTTTGCAAGCGCAGTGGTAAATCCGAAAAAGGATAGTTCGTTTCTGCTCTATTGCTTGCGAGAAGCGATCAGCAATCGAACAATGAAGGCCACGGCTACCAAAGCAAAAGCCAGGCCAATCCCCAAAACCAGCCCCATGATCGAATCGGTGGGTTGCGCAGGTTGGTTGGATGGCTGAGCGACCTCCGGATTTTGGGTAGCAGATGGCGTAATTTCAACCTCGGCAGTTGCCTCAACGGTCGGGGTTGATTTTTGACCGGCGTTTTCTTCAATGATGCTTGGTTCGGGGTTGGTTTGGCTACCAGACCCTGGACCCGAAATTTCGCTCGGCGTTTCCAGGTATCTGTGCGTGAACATCAATTCGTAGTCTGCACCTTCCTGCGAGAGCGAAAAGACTGTAAAAATCTCACCATTTGAAGATATCGTTGAAGCAATCGCGCCAATCCCGCGTTGCTCGATCTCTCCCAGGTCAATCCCCTGGTCTGAAGACCAATTTTCACCGTTCCAAATCCAGTGTTTGATGCCGAGATATGCCTCATCTCGAATATAAGTGTAGGTAAGGTGCAATTGCCCGCTTCGATCCAGGGTGATATCGCTTGGGCCGGGAATCTCCCCAATGCTTGAAATATAAACTGATTGCTCCCAGGTTTGGCCCTGATCGTTGGAATAAGTATGCCAGATTTCGGGTTGATCTTTGTCTAATTCTTGCCAAACCCGATGAATAGTATTTTCCCCGAACCCGGAGATGTCATTCCAGATCACGGGTTTACTGACAATGATAGAGGCTTCCGGTTTCTCGGTGTTGGCACTAAACCCGGAGAAAAATAGCCCGATCGGGCCTTTGTTCAGGGAAGTGTCTGCCCAGGTTGCCACCAGATGATCTTCCCCAACAAGGCTTACCCGGCTTTGATTGACCATCTCCCAGCCTGCGCTAACGGCATCAAAAATGGGCATGGGTTTACTCCAGGTTTCCCCTCTATCAGCAGAACTTACCAGATAGACGCCGCGATCTTCGTTAATCGGAATACTATAAATCACGAACACGCTCCCCGAGGCATTCACCACTAAATCCGGGGATTGGCCGCCAACCTGCGGAGACGGAATCACCCTGGGGCTGGCCCATTCTTTGGCATCCGTCGCCTTGGAACTGTTGGCCCAGCTAAACAGAATTTCGCCGGTTTCGTTAGAGGTCCATACGAGATAGATCAAACCAGCCTGATCAGTTGTGGCGACAAACTGATCTGTATCGTTGAATGTTGATTTAATAATTGCTGTGGGGAGTAGCCACTGCCCGTCTGACCAATAGGTATAGTAGATGCCAGTTGGCTGCATCCAAAGTGCGTGAACTTCACCGGCATCATCCGCGACTGTTTGCAAGGATTGAAATTCATATTCGCTGCTGGTGATGGCTGTGGGCACTTTCCAGGTGGAGGGGGGCGGAAACCAATTGGTAATCTCGCCCAGNNAACTGGTTATCGCGGATGGCCAGGTTGTGGCAGCTTAGGGAGACACTGGCCAGCGTGTTGGGATCTACAAACCCGCCCATCACGCTCTGCAATTGCGGGTCGCTCCAATTGGAACCATCCCAGGCCGCCAGAAAGATTTGCCCTTGGGTGTTGCTCATCAGGGTGGCATACGAATCGGTGTAACCGATCATCTGATTATCTTGCGGGCAGCCTCCGGCCGTTAGCTGACCAAATATTTTTTGGCTTTCAGACCAGTTTTGCCCGCCATCGTCGGTGTATTTAGAATATTGGCTACAACTTACCCCTTTTTGCCCTACCAGCCACACCAGCACCACGTTTTTATCTTTGGCAGCGATTTCCAAGTCATACGGCGCCGACAGCCCAAAGGTGTTGTGTGGCCCGTCAACTTCCAGGGTTGGCTCCCAGGTTTGCCCATCATCACTTGATTTAATTAAATAAACTCTTCGCAGCGGTAAATTATCCCAAACGATGTAGATTGACATGGTTTCATCGGTTTGTAATGCGCTGCTCATGTTGATATTGGCAGAATCTTGGGTGAGCGAACGAAGATAGGGTGATTGATATAAAAGATTGGCGGATGTCCAGGAGGTTCCATTGTTGGTGGATTGGGTGTAATAAACCCCGGCCGGATCGGTTGTGCGTTCATTTTCAAGGGTGCGAACATAAGCCAGGTGAATCGTGCCAAGCTCATCGACCATTGCCGTAAAATTAGCCGCCGAATCGGATAAAGTGGTTGATCCTGACCAGGCGTTGGTGATGCCAAAATTGGCCGCGGTGGTTCTGCTGTAAATCAGTTCGCCGCGATCGTTAATCCAGAAGGCATGGATATTCCCGGCGTTATCTGCAAGCAGTTTTGGCAGGTAAGTATCAAAGGGAAAATCACCCGCGATTGGCTGGCTCCATTCGCCGCCCACATTGGTTGTGAGAGTGCCGATATGCGTATCGCGCCACAAAACATGCAAGAAACCGTCCGCATCAATCACGAATGCCGGATCGTTGGCCCCGCCCGATTGTGATAAGTTGACCGGTGCAGACCAATCTTGCCCGGTCGTTTGGGCCTCCACGTGGATTGGCATGGCCATTACCAAAATGCCCGTGACTGAAAAGCAGATCAAGATCGAGAGAATGAGTTTATACGGAATAGTTTTCATGAGTTTAATGGATTGTTATGGTCTTGAAAGAAGCTTTGACATGATTGCAGCATTCCCCGCCAGGTCGTCCCTGCCTTGGGTTTGCCACCACCAGGAATAGGTATCCATTTCAGCCTGTGCTTCCGGGATCTGCACCAAGAGCGGTTTTGCCTCGTCAAACCGGCCCAGCCAGGTGTAGCAATATCCTAACGACTTTTTGATGCCGCGATGGCCTGGTGCGCTGAAGTGTGACCTTTCCAGATAGCTGGCGGCATCTTGGAAATTTTGCTCCGCCATGAGAATTACCCCAAGACGTTGATTGGCTGTTCGGTTGTCTGCTTGATTGCTAAGAGCTTTCCTAAATGATTCTTCTACTTCACGATACGGCAATGGATTACTTATCTCGTTCCATTGCCCCGTGGGCCAATCTGCTAATTCGAGCTTTGCCATCTGCACCGCACCGATATCGGCATACCAGATGGCACGCAAGGGTTTCAGAAAAGCAATCAGCAGCACTGCGGCAAATGCAATTCCTGCCAAGATGATAGTTATCTGGTTTCTAAGCGATACTGCAACTTTGGGCCGGGAATCTGCCATCGCTATCGAAAAACCAGGGATCACAAAAAGGAGTGGCAATCCCCACTCTGTGTTGTAGAGCGGGGCACCCACAAATCCGTGCAGCAGAAAAATTATCAGGCTGGCGTACACGCCCGTAACGAGCAGCGTCTGCGGTTGATCGGCTTGGGTTAGCCTTGATTTTAGCAGATTGGCACTCAATAGGGTGATACTGACAAACAAGGCCAAACCAGCCAGCCCTTGTTCGAGCGCCAGGTCTAAATAGAGATTGTGGCTATAGCTAAACAGAAAATAGGGGATTACGAGTATGTATTGTGAATAAAGCCCCGGAAAGGACCCCAGGCCTCCACCCGTAAAAGGAAAATCTCCGATCAAATAATAGGTTTGTTTCGCAATTCTCAAGCGGCTGTTAAAACTGTCAACTTCGGTGATCGGAATGGTTGAGTTTGTAAAAATGTTGGCCAGGGGATGAGGAGCAAAAATCCCCAGGATGATGATGATTGCCGGGACGAGAATCAAAATAAATTCATTCTTGCGGAGAAAGCCGTTCAACTTTTGGGAATTTAGTAACCCAAAAACCAAAAATCCTATGGCGGTGGCAACCCAACCGGCCCTCGAACTGGAGATGAATAAACCAAAACCCAGCAATAAAAACAAAAAAGCGCTGAATCCGGCGAGATATTTTTTCCCGCTATGCCAATAGTGGATACTTGCAACCATGGAAATTGGCAAGAGGATGGCATTGATACCCCCGACCACATTGGCATGGAACAATTCAGTTCCAAATCCGCTGTGAAAATTTAACGTGGGCCTGATTTCCATCCAGCGTTGCCCCAACTGATTGATGATGCCAAAATCCGCAGGGGAGGCTGCCCAACTGGCGTTGAGCAAGTAGATGCCGGTTGGGATGATGCCAAATACGCCCAGGATGATCGCAATTTGCCAGAGATTTTGAGTGGGCTGATGCGAAAGGGAGTAGTACAGTAACACAGCGCCAACCAGCAAGTAGAATTTTTGATAGGCAGGCCCAGAATCGTAAGCGGCCCATAAACCGATGAAGGCCGTAACTAAAAAGCCAAAAATCAGAAAATCTACCACCCGGAACCGCAAAGGTGCGTTTGGCCAGGCAATCCGGATTATCAAAGGCAAACCCGCCAAAAGGAGCGGGTACCAGGATAATTTTGGGTTTGCCCCCATGGCGATGCAACAGATCAGCACGCAGACA
>DOTA01000132.1 GCA_003513015.1 Chloroflexota bacterium | reverse complement strand
TTGTAAACATCCAACGTAAAAAAAGGAGCTGGCAGGTTTTTAGACACCTGCCAGCTCTTTTTTTTACGTTGGATGTTTACAAATGCCCGGTCTTGCGGAACCACTCTAGCGCCTCCCAAACCGTATCTCGGAAAGGTCGTGGCACAATTCCAAAGGTTTGACGGGCTTTTTCGCAATTGTAGCCTTGCCACTGATCAACCGTGCGCAGGTGATTAGCCGGGATCGGCAAAATCGGCAGCAGATCGCCCAGCCCCACCAAGCTCCGTAAAGCCCAAAATGGGATTTCGAAGCGAGGTTCCCGCACGCCGGCCACATTCGCGGCCAGCATGAGCGCTTCTTTGACGGCATAATTATGCCCGCCAATGATGTAGCGCTCCCCGCTGATCCCTTTTTCTGCGGCGGCAATATGGGCGACGGCCACCTCGCGCACATCCACCACATTGATGTCGCCGGGTAGCCAGCCGATCATTTTGCCGCGGGCTACAGCAATTAGCAGGCCGCCGAGGGTCAGGTTGACATCTCCAGGGCCAAAAACCGCGGTGGGGTTCAGCACCACGGCTGGAAGTTTTTTGGCAACCGCTTCAAGCACCATTTTTTCCATGGCAATTTTGGATTCGTAGTAGGCGCTTTTGGGCAGCGTGCCGGGTTGGTAGCGATCGCGCTCATCGGCCAGCCGAGCTTCTTCCAGTGGCGGATGGCCGATGGTGGTCAGGGTGGAGGTGTAAACCAGACGTTTGATTTTAGCAGCTTGGGCGGCGGCCAGTACATTTTGGATTTCACGCTCGGCAAATTCTACCTGTTGCCGAACTTTGCGAGGGTTCCCATCCGTGGGGTAAAAAGCTGCGGCGTGAAAAACCACATCGATGCGATCCATGGCCATGCGCAGAGAAGCGTAATCCTTGAGGTCGCCGCGCACCCACGAAACCGGAAGCCCTCCCAAATGTCCGTTGCGGTTGGCCTGGCGGCGCATACCGCGCACTTCCCAGCCAGCATCCAGGGCGGCGCGGGCGATGTGTCCGCCAATAAATCCGGTTGCGCCTAAAACTAAAACTCGCATAAATTATGCTCAGTTGACCGTAAATTTTATGCCGCGCTTGGCGACTTCGGCATTCAATTCTTCTAAAGGGTGAAAGTTTGATGGTGCGCTGATTTTATCAGAGCTTTGGGTTTCAGGTTGGGTTTTATGGGAGCAGTGGGAGATATTTTCTAATCGCCAATTTCCACATAGATGCGTTTGTTGATTTTGCCCTTGCTTTTGTAATCCACGACTCGAATAGAGCCAACTTCCGAGGTGTTGCGGACGTGCGTGCCGCCATCGGCTTGCAGATCCAATCCTTCGATTTCAACCACACGTACTTCGGGGATGCCTTCGGGCAGCAAGTTAATTTTGGTGCGAATCAAATCTGGAATTTGGAAGGCTTCTGCCCGAGGCAGAATGCGCACGCTCACGGGATGAGCCTTGGCCGCCTCGGCGTTGATATTGCGGTTGATTTCATCGACCAACTCGCGCTGCATGGTTTCGAACTCAAAATCCATACGCCCGCTGAGCGGTTCCATATTGCCGCCCGTGACCGACGCGCCATAATCCCGGAAGATCACGCCGCACAGAATGTGCATGGCCGTATGGGTGCGCATTAACTTGTAGCGCAGTTCCCAATCGATTTGGCCTTCGAGTTGGGTGCCCACCTGGGGCAGGGGAGCACTCCCCGGGATCAGATGTATGAGCTGTCCGTTGATCCATTTGGCGCGGCTGACTTCCAAGGGATTGCCATCTACTGTGAAGGTGCCAAAATCCGCGAGTTGCCCACCGCCACCAGGGAAAAAGGCTGTGCGATCCAGCACCAGCCCGTGATTCTCTTCATCTGCCTGCAAGACTGTAGCGCTAAAATTTTGCAGATAACTATCCAACTGATAAAGTAATTCTGTCATTTGCTGGCCTCCATTTTCCTTTTTGAAAATTATTGTACCCCACTTATTTTGGGGATGTTGCCATTTGTATGATCCTGAGTTAACATAGCTTACATCCATGCTTTGGAGTAATAAAATTCTATGCGAAAATTCTCGCTTTGGACATCGATCCTAATTCTTGTGTTGATTTTGTGCCTGGGAGCGCTGACGGGGTGTGAGGCCTCCCCGGCCACGCTGCAAGCTGAGGTAGCGTTGCCATCCGATACGCCCGCGGTGATACCTCCATCAGAGACACCTATCCCGGCGACGGCCACTTTCACACCGGAACCTCCCACCGCAACACCCACGGCCAGCGCCACGGAAACTCCTAGCCCCAGCCCTACGCAGACCGCCACTGCCACGGAAGTGCCGGTGATGGCCTCGCTCTATGCCTATACCATTTGCCGTTTTGGCCCCAGCACGGCCTTCGAAGCGCACACCTATTTTCAGGAGGATGGCTCTGCCATCGTGCGCGGCCGGTTGGATGATGACTCCTGGTACCTGATCGAATTACCCGAAAGCGGCGAAACTTGCTGGATTTTCAACGAAGTTATCGATTTGGTCGCACCAGACCTGGCGCTGATGCCGGTATTGACCCCGCCGCCGCTGCCAACTCCGGCTCCCCTGCCCACCAAGACCGAAGAAGAATTGACGCTCGGCCCGAAATATTATCTGCTCATTCCTGACAACGGCGGTCCCTTTGCCTGCGGGGATGGCCTGGTTTATTTTTATTCCAACCAGAAGAGTAAAGATGTTGAAGAAGATATTAAAGCGGCCCTGAACGCGCTTTTCTCGGTGCGCTCGAAATATGTGGGCAATTATTACAACCCGGTGTATCAATCGAGCCTGCGAGCGAAAACTGTGACGGTTGAAAACGGAAATGCCACGGTCTGGTTGG
>DOTA01000009.1 GCA_003513015.1 Chloroflexota bacterium | reverse complement strand
GCAAAGTAAATATTCAGGTTTTGAACGGCTCCACCATTATAGGGCGCACCATTCATGGTCATCTTGAAGGTTACAACCGTGGTATCTGGGTTTGTGGTGAAGCGATAGGTTACATCTGTCACCTCGATGACACCATGCTGATACAGTGAATCATAGAAAGTCTGATGTTTATCGCCAGCACGGGGATGGCAAATTCCACAAGTCTCAGGTTCAACTCCGGTTTCCTGCATGCTCACTTCAGCAGGTGCGCCAGCTTCCCCAGCAGCACCAGCCGCGCCAGCAGGACCGGCAGGGCCAGCAGGACCGGCAGGGCCAGTTTCTCCCGCAGGGCCAGCAGGGCCTTGCGGGCCAGCAGGGCCTTCAGTGCCGCCAGCGCAAGCCACAAGGGCCAGGGCCAAAATCACAATCAAAATCCCCAATAGTAAGCGTTTATTTTTCATGATGAACATTCTCCTCAGATTGTTCTTTCAAAGATTTTTGAACCAAAGATAAAACAAAACTAGCTTTCAGAATATTTGTGTTATTTTGATGGGTGAACCTCCTTCCTGATTTTTGAAAAAACTTCTCCTCTACTTGATGGCAAACCATCAGCCTTGTGAGGTTTCCGATGGCATGAAAATGTTAATCAAATCCTGAACATCATCAAAATGCTGTGTGCGGCTGGTGATCACCTGAAGGTCTTCTTGGTCAACCGTCAAACGCACCAAGGTGATGTTCGGGAAAGCAATTAACAATTCACAAAGCAGGCAGCATTGGGTGGTTTTTACATTTAAGGCATCGATAAAAACCGTGGAAGGCTGCATCTCAGCGATCCGTTCCAAATAGGCGTCTCGAACCGGATCGATAAAAATTACATCTACCTTTTCTACATGCTGTAGTAGCCGACTTGCGATCCCTTCCGCGAAAAGAGAGTGCTCGGAGAGTATTGCAACGTTAGAACGCATCATCGTGCCTTTGCCGCCACATATTGTCTTATATATTAAAGGAAAATGAGAATTTGTGCCATATCTCACAAGGTAAACAAATGCCGCCCTTCTGAGTAGTATTTTTTAGAATTAATACTACCCGAAAGGGCGGTAAAAATAAATTGTGTTATCAAAAAGGGAGAAAGAACTACCCTATTTCTGCTCGATTAACCCCTCGCGCAAAGCCAAAGCAACTGCTTCGGTGCGATTTTGTACTTCCAACTTGTGTAAAATGTTGCGAATGTGATATTTAATTGTGTTTTCGCTCACAAACATTTGCTCGGCAATGGCCCTATTCGATAACCCATGGCCCATCAAGCGCAAGGTTTCCAATTCCCGCCCAGACAGCTTATTGCGCGTCTCTTTTTGCCGGGTCAGTGCTTGAAAACCCGAGATCAATCGGGCGGCCGTCTTACGACTGATGGCGGCTTCGCCGCGTTCAAGGCCAGCCAGCATCTCCAGGAATTCGTTGGCTTTGACCCCTTTCAGGATATAACCATTTGCCCCGGAACGAATCGAGGCGAACAAATGCTCATCCGCGTCAGATACAGTCAGCATAACCACTTTGATTTGCGGCCACTCCGCCTTGATATGTTGAAGCGTCTCTACGCCATCCATCCCGGTCATAACTACATCTAAAAGCACCAAATCCGGTTTGTGGAGCCGGATGGCATCCAATGCCATCTGTCCATCTTCTGCTTGTGCCACAACCTCATATCCCGCCTGCTCTAACAGGCTGGCTATGCCATCTCGAAAAAGGGAATGATCGTCAGCTAAAACAACGCGCATTTCAATCCTTCAGGGGCTAGCTACCCAACCCGTAGTTTAGTACCGCAGGTACGGCAGAACCGATCACCATCAGCGGCTCGTTTGCCACACTGGTGACAATAAATGTTCTGCCCGCCATTTTCAGCCGCTACCTGCTCAGGTGATTTGATAGTGGCCTTGGTTCGGCGGCTTCGTTTTTGATTAGCAGATTTAGCCTCAGCTTTATTCAACTGCCAATACCATACGCCGCCCCCAGCCAACAAGATCGCGCCGAAACCGCCAATAATCCATGGTAGATAATCCAGGATGCTCGATTGTTCACCGGTGTTGCCATTGATCGGGGCACTAGGCTGAACTTGTAAATTTTCGATGCTGAGCGCCTCCGTATCCTTGGCATAGGTTAGTCCCACACTTACCGCTTCGCCTGCTTTGGGTGAGCCAACTTCCATCATGTAATATTGCATCGGATCACCGTCAACTTGTGTGAAAGACCCCAAATCGGGCATTACACTCATTTGAGTGGCACCCAGAGGCTGCTGAACCACAATCCGCATTAGATCAACGGCGTAATCTCCAGGCCAGATGTAGGTGTAACTGCGTGATTTCCCATCTGTAATAATCTGCGGATCATAGTACTCAATCTGGATTTCAGGCATCGTTGCCGTGATGGTAATGTTAGCCCACTCGCCATTCACCTGATAATCATAGACCGCATTGAACAATGATCCATCCAGCTGGCGAACGGCAACCGCGTGCGGTTCCCCGGCTACGGCCGGAATTTGAAAGGTTACATCCACGGGCAAAGTCGTATCCGCGGCCAATTTAAGATGATAAATCACCAGCACAGCTGGCTTATCATATTCCGGCCACAAATCAACTTCAAGCTCAGCCAAACGCACAGGGCCCTGCGCCTGTGCAACCGGAACTATGAAAAATAAGGTTAAAACTGTAAATAAAAGAAACCGTTTTAGCATATTTTCGCTCGTAATTAGAATTTTTCAGCGCCCAATCTTACCATGACTAACCGGAGAACAACGTTAGAATGTGCTGAAAGATTCCAGGCTCAGGTGCCGATCGCGGCACGTAACTGCTGCGCCAACACTCCAAACCCAGATGTATAACGCAACTCTTCCGAGCGCGGGCGGGGCAAATCCACCGCAGCATCCCAAACCAATTTGCCCGGCTGCGAACTTAACACCAAAACCCGATCTGCCAGGTAGAGCGCCTCATCAATCGCATGGGTCACCATCACAACCGTTTTACGCCGCACCTGCCAGATGCGCAAAAGCTCGGTTCCCATGCGCTCGCGCGTGAGCGCATCTAAAGCGCCAAAAGGCTCATCGAGCAGCAACACATCCGGATCGTGCACCAGAGAACGGGCAATCGCCACCCGTTGGGCCATGCCGCCCGAAAGGCTGTGGGGCAGATAATCTTCGAAGCCCTGCAAACCTACCAATTCCAGGATGGCGCGAGCCTGAGAAGCCGCCGCTGGCTCAGGGGTGCCGCACAACTCCAGGGGCAGGAGGATATTTTGGATCACGCTGCGCCAGGGCATCAGGTTGGGATCCTGAAATACCAGGCCGACCTTGGGGTGCGGACCCCGGAGGGGCAGCCCACCCAAAGTGACCTCTCCACCCGTAGGGATCAGCAACCCTCCCAAAATCCGTAAAAGGGTACTTTTTCCGCTCCCCGAGGGGCCTAACACGCACACAAATTCCTGCGCGTCCACCGAAAAGCTGATATCCTGCAAAGCGGTGAGATTTCCGCTGCCATTGGCAAACGCCGCACTCAGGTTTCGGACGGTTAAGATCGGGCTAGCGGGAAAACTCATTGGTGTAGGCGGCCTCCAGATCGAGGGGCGCGCTCAACAAACCCATATCGAGCAGCACCATTTGCATGTTTTTCCAGGCCGCGGGGTCCGAATACCCCAGGGGGTCAGTTTGATAGAGGGCCACGGAGGCCACCAATATGGCGCGTTGCACAGCTTGATCGGATTGCGTCAGGCCATCTACAAAGTTTTTGCTAATTTCGAAGGCATCATCGGTGTGCTTGGCGGTGTAATTGATGCCCCGCAGCGTAGCCGCGACCATGCGACGCACCAGATCGGGGTTTTCACGCAGCACGGTTTCATTAGTAATGAGGCCGTTCGAGGCCAGCGAAGCGTAATCGGCCACGCGCAAGACGTTAATATCATACCCCAGGGCTGCCAATTGAATGGGTTCGTTGGCTGTGTAAATCACGGCCGCATCAACCTGGTCGGCGGCCAGCGCTTCAACCTGATTGAACCCGATCGATTCGAGGGTAATATCACCCTCATCAAGGCCACCAGCCTGGAGCAAGGCCCGCAAGCCCACATAGCTGGCGCCGAACAAGCCGGGGATGCCCACGCGTTTCCCGGCCAAATCTGCCGGGGTCTGAAGGCCCTGCTCGGTTTTTGCAACCACCCCAACGGGATAGTCGCCATACCAGGCAGCCACGAAAACCACGGGCAAACCCTGGGCGCGGGCCAGCAACACTTGTTCACCGGAAACCAGCGCAAAAGGGATTTCGTTGGCGGCAACCAAGGCGACACCATCGGTTTCGAATTTGTAATCGAACTCAATTTCGAGGTTTTCACTCTGGTAGAAACCCTGTTCAACGGCGCTGTAAAAGGGCGCAAACTGCACGTTGGGGATATAGCCCATGGGCAGGCGAATATGGGTGAGCGCTTCTGAGGGGAGTTCAGGAGTGTCGCTTGCGCCGCCGCAGGCCGAAAGCAAGAATGTGCTGATCAAAAGGAGCGACAGCAGCCAATGAATCTGTTTAGGCATCGCGAATCTCACTCATCAAAGCCAGGATGTTGCCAGCCGGATCATTGAAAAAAGCCATCCAAAGATCGTGATCGGGCATTTTTGCCACCAAGTGGGGCGCATCGGTAAAAATTACGCCGCGCTCCAGCAAAACCTGGTGTGTTGCCTGAATATCAGCTACTTTGTAGTAGAGTATCGAACTGGGATGCTGCCATTCATCAACCTGATCGAGCAGCAAGCGCACACCGGCACAATCAAAAAATGCCAGCCGGGGGAACTGAAAGAGGAACTTCATCCCCAGAGTATCGCGATAAAAAGCTACGGCGACATCTAAATTTTCCACGTTGACCGCGATCTGTCCAATTTGAGCCAAACCAAATTCAGTCATTTTTTGTCCTTTCAAGTTGTTGCAATCATTAACCGGGATGAAGAGGAAGAAATGCCCTCGCACCATCTCGGATTGAATTTATTCTCGCCAGGCCAGTAAATGCGTCTCGAGCAAGGCGACCGCGCCATAAAGCAGCATCGCCAGGGTGATGAGTGCAAAAACGGCTACAAAAACCAGGGCGGTATCATACATGCCGCGCCCCAAGTTGACCAGAAATCCCAGGCCGCGATTCGCACCCACAAACTCACCGACTACAGCGCCAATCACCGCTAGCGTGGCTCCCACTCGCAAACCAGCTAAAAAAACCGGCAGCGCCGCGGGAACCTCCAGCAAGCGGAAGGTCTGCCAAGGAGTCGCTTGCAGCGAGCGCATTAAATCTCGCAGACCCGCGGGTACGGAGCGCAGGCCCACAATCGTGTTAATCAGCACGGGAAAGAACACAATCAGCGCTGCAATCAACACTTTTGAAACCAGCCCGGCCCCAAACCAGATCACCAGAAGCGGCGCAATCGCCACCACCGGCACCGATTGGCTGGCCACGATATAGGGCGAAAGCAGGCGTTCCAGCCAATCGAATTTCGCCAGGGCGTATCCCAGGCTGGTAGCGGTAATCACGCCTAAGGCTAACCCCAACAGCACCTCTTCCAAGGTGACCAACGTGTGGCGCAGCAGGCTGCCATCGCTCAGGGTTTGCAGGAAACGCTGCCAAACTAAGGCAGGTCCCGGCAAAATAAAAGGCGGATAACCGCTGAAGCGCGCCAAGAGTTCCCAGAACAGCAGGGCCAGTAAAATCGATATGGGGATGAGGTGCCCGCTTCGCATTGATTTCATCGCAAAAAAGCCCCGCGCGGCGAGGGCAGGGAACGCCCTCGCTCTCGGTGTGATTCCGTTAAAATAAAGCCCCGAAAACAAAAATTTTTCGGGGACATGCATCAGAAACGACGCGCAAAAAACGCGTTAAACCTTCTTCTATCCGGACTTTACCGTCGGCTCCGGAGTTACACCGGTTCATGCGCTGGGCGCTCGCGGGCTTTCACCGCCGGTCGGGAATTACACCCTGCCCCGAAGGTTTATTCAGTTATTTTAGAACCAGTGTGATTATACTTGTTCAGTTGAACACGGTCAATCAAGCGCAATTTATCACAAATTGTGCTATCAGCAAGAGGGTTGAACAAGTTGTGGCAGCATCCTGAGCCTGTCGAAGGA
>DOTA01000010.1 GCA_003513015.1 Chloroflexota bacterium | reverse complement strand
AAGTTGCCGGTTGGCGCTCAGGGTACTGTTTGAGCGCGTATCTACATTTCTTGACTGCTTCCTTAAAAACAGCTCCAAGACTAGATGGCCCTATTTATGGTAAAATCGCATCCTGTGCATCCCTGTCGGTGAGGCAACAGCAGATATACCTTTACAAATTCCCTCTCTACGGTATAATCGCTCGGCCTCTCTTAGGAGAAAGCTGAACTAGAAATTAATCTTAACGCATAAAGGTAAATGACTCATGCCCAAACGAACATATCAACCCAAAATTCGACGTCGCGCCCGCGTTCATGGTTTCCGCGCCCGCATGGCCACCAAGGGAGGCCGTGATGTTCTCAAGCGCCGCCGCCTCAAAGGCCGCCATAGCCTGACCACCAAGATCAACGAACACGTCAAGAAAATCAACTGGAAAAGCTAGGCGATTCGATTAGCCGGCAGGCGTGCGTTCCAATATGGGATGAAGCAAAAATTTCGTCTGCGAAGTTCAATTGATTTCAAGCGGGTGCGGCGTTCCGGAAAATCTTATGCCCACCCGCTTATTGTGTTGATCAAGCAAGCCAACGAAATAGAAACATCTCGTTTTGGCATTTCGGCAGGGCGTTCCATGGGTAACGCCGTGCAGCGCAACCGGGCAAAACGTCGCATCCGAGAAGTGATCCGCCCTCGAATCTCTGAGATTCAATCCGGATGGGATCTTATCTTTCTGGCCCGGACTCCGCTCAAAAACGCCAGCTATAGCGAACTCCAGACCGCGATTGATCAACTCATTAAGCGGGCGGGAATCTCAAAAGAACAAAATGTCAACTGAGTACCCCAGCGAAAACATCGAATCCCCAGTTCAGGAAGAACACTCACACCCCGCAGATCCTCAATTGCGTGATCTTCCGCTCACATTGGGGAATCTGCCGCGTATCCCCATCCTGGCTTTCATCCGCCTCTACCAGATGACATTTTCGCGCACTCTGCCCCCGAATACCTGTCGTTTTTACCCCACCTGTTCGCATTATGGTTATCAAGCCGTCTATAAATACGGTGCAATCAAAGGCAGCCTGATGGCCGCTTGGCGCGTTCTGCGATGCAACCCCTTTAACCCCGGAGGGTATGACCCCGTACCCTAAATCTGTGATCTGTGTGCAGCGACCAGTGTCACAAAACCCCAACTGATAACTGAACACCGCTCACCGATAACTACATTGGACTATCTATGAAAAATAAATTTTTACTTGTCATCCTTATACTGATTGTCGCCTCCTTCGCTCTGAGTTCCTGCACAGGCGGTGGACGGGTGATGGCTTCAGGATGGCCCGGCATCACTGTAGACGATGAAACCGCCTACGTTTCTTTCAATCAGCATGTTTATGCGGTAAGCTTGACAAATGGGGTAGAAAAATGGCGTTACCCGGCCGCAGTTGAGAAAAATGTCAGTTTCTATGCTGCCCCAGCAGTCACGCCAGATGGCCAGGTCATCGTGGGAGGCTACAACAATATCCTCTACAGCCTCAATGCCGCCAACGGGCAAAGCAATTGGACTTTTGAAGATTCGCAAGATCGGTTCGTGGGCAGCGCCTTGGTTGCCGCAGAACAAATCTACGTTCCTTCATCTGATAACAAATTGTATGCACTCAACCTGAATGGGCAACCTGTCTGGGCACAACCCTTCGCCACCGAAGACGCCAACTGGAGCAAACCCGCCACTGATCCCAATTGCCAGTGTGTTTATCTGGCCTCGATGGATCACAGCGTTTATGCCATCAATCCCGCCACCGGCAAGCAAATCTGGCGCAGCGAAATGCTCGGAGGTGCCATGGTTGGCACTCCCGCAGTCAGCGATGATGGACAACTCTACATTGGCACTTTCCTTGACGAATTGGTTGCCATTGATACCAGCAATGGACAGATCCTTTGGCGCTTCCCCACGCAAGGCTGGGTCTGGGCCAGCCCCACCCTTGATGGTGATGTGCTCTATTTTGGCGATATCGAAGGCAATTTCTACGCGGTAGATCGCCAAACTAGCAACCAAATTTGGACGATTAAATCCAATGGCGCGATCGTCGGCAAGCCCCTCATCACCGCAGATGGCATTTATTTCACCACCGAAGCCGGTACGCTTTACGCCCTGACCCTTGAAGGCAGCACTCGTTGGACCAAAGATTTTGAAGCCACCTTACACAGCGGCCCATTAGCCGTGGGAGATACCATCTTGATCGCTACGGATGAAGGTGGCCTGGTTCTCTTTGCCCTCGATGCTGAAGGCCTGCAAAAGTGGCAATTCTCGCCATCGGAAGAAAAATAAATTTCAGGAACAACCTCCTGATTTCTAAATACGAAAAAACGGAAGTAAAACTATGTGGGATGCCGTAATCACAGTTTTCATCAATGTATTGCTCTACATCTATGATTTTGTAGGCAACAATTTTGGCTTGGCGATCATCTTCTTCACCTTGCTCATTCGGCTGGTCACCTATCCGCTCAATGCCAAACAAATGAAGAGCACCCAAGCTATGCAAGATTTGCAGGGTTCCAAAGAGTGGCAGGATATTCAAAAGAAATACAAGAATGACAAAGAAAAACTGGCACAAGAACAGATGCGCATCTATCAAGAGATGGGTGTTAGCCCCTTTGGTTCCTGTTTGCCTACGATCATTCAGTTCCCGATCATCATTGCCCTCTACCAATCCATCACCCGCTCGCTGGCCGTAACGCCGCTGCAACTGCTCGCCCTTTCCAAGCACATCACCAATGGTGCCACACTGATTCCCCTGAATCGTCAATTTTTATGGATGGATCTCAGCCAGCCTGAGCGCTTGATTATCTTTGGTTTTTCGATCCCACTGCTGGCCGTGATCGTGGCCGTCACCAGCTACCTGCAAACCAAAATGATGACCCCTGCCAACCCCAACGCTAACGATCAAGGCGCTCAGATGAGCAAAATGATGAACCTCTACATGCCCCTCTTCATGGGTTGGCTGGCTTTCAGTTTCCCCTCGGGTTTGGCAATCTACTTCATCACCAGCAACCTGGCCAGCATCATTCAATACGGTGCTATGGGAAAACTGGATTGGAAAAACCTGATCCCCAAGAAAAAGACTGCCTGAAACGGAAAAAAACATGACAGCACAAAACAAGAATCTTGAAATAATCGCCCCCAGCATCGAAGAAGCTATCGAAAATGGCCTGGCTGAGTTAGGTCTGGCGCAAGAAGATGTCGAAATTGAAGTTCTGGATGAAGGCAACAAAGGCCTGTTTGGATTAGGATCACGCCAAGCCCGCGTCCTCCTGACGGTCAAAATAACCGCCGAACCGGCTTCTGAAGTGCCTCCGGCAAAAGAAGTTCTTCCCCAACCCGCGGATGAATCCGCTAAACCCGAACCCCTCGCGGCAGCCGAACCCGTAGCCGAAGAAACCACCGACGAAGTACTGCAAATCGCCCACGACACCGTGGCTGAACTGCTCGAAAAAATGAAAATCACCGCCCTTGTCCGCGCCAGCTACATTGAAGACGATGAATATCACGGGCAAAAACCCGTGATGGTAGACATTCACGGTGACGACCTCAGCATTCTCATCGGACGCAAGGCCGAAACGCTCAATGCCCTGCAATACATTGCCAGCCTGATCGTTGGCAAAGAACTAGGGCATGCCGTGCCCCTCACCATCGATATTGAAGGCTTCCGCAATCGGCGACAGCAGCAACTCAAACAGCTTGCTCAGCGCATCGCCGATCAGGTTGCCCAAACCAATCGCAGCCAATCCTTGGAGCCGATGCCCGCCAACGAACGGCGTATCATTCACATCGAACTGCGCGGCCATCCTCAGGTTTACACTGAAAGCGCAGGCGATGGTGAGCACCGCAAGGTAGTAATCCACCCGAAATCAAATTGATCCATCCGAAACCCGGTTTCTCCCTGAAACCGGGTTTCTTACTCCTAAGGTATAATTCAACCATGTTTTCCCTGACCCGCCTGGAACCCATAGATTACCTGCTAATCGGGCATCTCTCCCGCGACCTTACCTTGGATGGCGACCGCCTGGGCGGCACGGTAGCCTACGCCGCTCTGACAGCTTATGCCCTTGGACTTCGTGTGGGCCTCGTTACCTCCTGGGGCAATGAGTTCTCCCTTGATCCCTATTTAGGTTCGCTTCCCATCATTAACGCCCCCACAGAGAAAAGCACCACCTTTGAAAATATCGAAACAACCCAAGGGCGTGTCCAGATCATCCATAATGTTGCCGCCTCGCTTGATCCACATCTAATCCCCGAAAGTTGGCTAGATGCTCCGATCATACACTTGGCCCCGATTGCCCAGGAAGTTCAGCCCTCCCTGGTGCGGAACTTCCCCAACTCGATGATTGGTATCACCCCCCAGGGTTGGCTGCGAGAATGGGATTCTAACGGGCGCGTGGGTCTCACCGAATGGCCCGAAGCCACCTTCGTGCTGCAACACGCCGGAGCCACCGTTCTGAGCATCGAAGATATCCACCATGACGAAGACCGCATCGATGAATTGGCCTCAGCTTGCAAAGTGTTGGTCGTCACCGAAGGAGAAAAAGGCGGGCGCGTTTACTGGAATGGCGATGTGCGCCGTTATTCTGCCTCCAAAGTTGCCGCGGTAGATATGGTCGGAGCTGGTGATATTTTTGCCACCGCTTTCTTCCACCGTTTTCATCTCACCCGTGATCCCTGGGAGGCAACCCGTTTCGCCGCCGATCTGGCTGCCATCTCGGTCACGCGCAGTGGCATGAACAGCATCCCCACGCCTGAAGAAATCCAATCTGCCACAGTTGAGGTACTCTAATTCATGGCAATCATTTACGCCCTCGCCAACCAAAAAGGCGGCGTAGGAAAAACTACCACAACCATCAACCTGGGCGCTTATCTCGCTAAGTTGGGCCAACGCGTTTTATTGGTTGATATTGATCCCCAGGCCAATGCCACCTCATCCGTCGGTATCGACAAGCATACCGTCAAAAACGGTAGTTACGAAGCGCTCTTGGATATGGACAACGGCGCGCCCAACATCCTCACCAATCCCAAACTCAAAATCTCGATCCTGCCTTCTTCCCCATCCTTAGCGGGTGCAGAGGTGGAATTGGTCGACGAGTTAGCCCGCGAAACCCGTTTGAAACGTGCCTTGGAATCAATCAGTGGCCGCTACGATTATATTTTGATTGATTGCCCCCCCTCGCTGGGATTGCTAACCCTCAACGGGTTGGTTGCCGCGGCGAATGGCGTGCTGATTCCGGTCCAATGTGAGTATCTGGCCCTCGAAGGGTTAGGACAGCTTACCCAAACCATCGAGCGCGTGCGTAATGTGCTTTCGCCCGATTTGCAGGTGCGCGGCGTAATCCTGACGATGTTCGACTCGCGCACCAATCTGGCCAATGATGTTGTCGCAGAAGTACAACGTTTTTTCCCCAACCAGGTTTTTAGCGCCATCATCCCCCGCAGCGTGCGCCTGGCTGAAGCCCCCTCTTATGGCCTGCCCATCTCCGTTTACGATCCAAAGTCCACGGGAGCCGAAGCCTACGAAGCCCTGGCTAACGAACTTCTCGCGCAGGATAATCAGACATCGTAAGTTTTCAATTTATCCTGGCAAACCAACCACCTAAAACCAAACTATTCAACTACCTAACTAATCTCATGCCCCCAAGAAAAAGATCTGGCCTTGGAAAAGGCCTTGACGCTCTCATACCCCAAACGGAAAAACCCATTCCCCAGATTTCAGCGGAATCATCCGCGGGCGTGTTGCAAATTCCAGTAAAGGCCATCACCTCAAACCCTCGTCAGCCACGCGCCAATTTTGATCCGATAGAACTCGCTGAATTATCCGCCTCCATCAGGGAGCACGGCGTCATCCAGCCCCTGATTGTCACAAAAGGCGAGCAGCTCGATCAATTTGTTCTGATTGCCGGAGAACGCCGCCTGCTGGCATCCATCGAGGCCGGGCTAGAGAGCGTCCCCGCAATTTTGCGCGAGAGCAACGATCAGGAGCGCCTGGAACTGGCCCTGATCGAAAACGTACAGCGGGCCGACCTCAGCGCGCTGGAAACGGCTGAGGCCTATCGCCAACTCTCCGATGAATTTGGTCTCTCGCACGCCGAAATCGCCAAACAGGTGGGCAAAAGCCGCGTGGCGGTGACAAACACCTTGCGCCTGCTCAACTTGCCGCCCAGCGTGCTGGAGGCCCTCGCCAAGGGCAAAATCAGCGAAGGGCATGCCCGTGCCCTATTGGCCTTGCCGACCGCCCAATCGCAGGCCGCCGCGCTGAAAACCATCATCGACAAAGCGTTGAACGTGCGCCAAACCGAAGAACTGGTGCGCAACCTGAGCGGCGAAAAATCGCCCGCACCGCCGAAAGCCGAACCGGTCCCCGAGATCAAAGCGCTCGAAGAGCGCTTGCGCAGCAGCCTGGGCACCAAGGTCAGCCTTAAACACGGGCGCAAAGGCGGCACCATCACGATCCACTACTACTCTAACGAAGAACTCGATAGCCTGCTCCAGCGCTTTGCAAACGAAGATTGACCACATTCAGCGGGTGGGCAACTTCAAGTTGCAGGCGCTAAGTGGTAAGTGATTCAAACACCCCCAATATTTTTCATCCATACACAGTAAGTTGGCTATGCGCATTTTATCAAACGCAAAAATTTATACTTTGGATAAAAAACAACCCCGGGCCTCTGCGCTGCTCATCGACGAGGGGAAAATTCGTGCCATCGGAGACGAAGCCCACTGCCTGAAATTTGCGGCTGCTCCCGTTAAAAGAGAAGATTTAGGCGGCTCGGTGGTGATTCCCGGCTTGACGGATGCTCATATCCATTTGCAGCACTATGCCTTGAGCTTGCAAAAAATAGATTGCGAAGTACCCACCCGCACGGAATGCTTGCGTCGCGTTGCTCAACGCGCTCAAGAAACCTTGCCTGGAAACTGGGTACTCGGCCACGGCTGGAATCAGAACGAATGGCCTGAAGGTTTTGGTTCTGCCGCCGATTTGGATGCCGCCGCGCCTCACAACCCGGTTTACCTGACGGCCAAATCGCTGCATGCCGGCTGGGCCAACACGGCCGCGCTGCACGCCGCGGAAATCAACGCCAATACCCCCAATCCACCCGATGGCGAGATTCAGCGCGATAAACACGGCCAGCCTACGGGGATTCTATTTGAGAGCGCCATGGAGCTGGTCAGCGAGGTGGTGCCCAAGCCCAGCATCTCAGAGATCATGGAGGCTATCCAACAGGCGCAACAGGTTCTCTGGGAAATGGGCGTTACGGGAGTCCACGATTTCGACCGCCGCGATTGCTTTGCCGCCCTGCAATCCCTGCACGCCCGCGGAGATTTGAATCTGCGCGTCCTCAAAAGCCTGCCCATCG
>DOTA01000046.1 GCA_003513015.1 Chloroflexota bacterium | reverse complement strand
ATACCCCTTTACCAGGGGAGTGCAACCAACAATGTACCGCGGCCGGTTGTGGACCATGCGGCAGTATGCCGGCTTTTCAACAGCAGCGGAATCCAATAAACGTTACCGATACCTGCTCGAACAGGGAACCACGGGCCTCTCCATTGCCTTTGATCTGCCGACCCTGATGGGCTACGATACCGATGCCCCCGCAGCCTTAGGGGAATTTGGCAAATGTGGTGTGGCGGTTTCATCCCTCAAAGATATGGAAATTCTGCTGGAGGGCATCCCGCTTGACCGGGTTTCCACCAGCATGACGATCAATTCGCCTGCGGCAATCATTTGGGCTATGTACATCGCGGCCGCCGAAAAACAGGGCGTGCGCCCCGACCAACTGCGCGGTACCACCCAAAACGATATTCTCAAAGAATACATCGCTCAAAAAGAATACATCTTTCCGCCCGAACCTTCCATGCGCTTGGTGACCGACACCATCGAATACGGCACAGAGCTGCTGCCCCAGTGGAACACCATCTCGATTTCAGGCTATCACATCCGCGAGGCCGGCTCCACCGCTGCACAAGAGTTAGCCTTCACCCTGGCCGACGGCTTTGAGTACGTGCGTTGGGCCATCGCCCGCGGCCTCGATGTGGATGCCTTTGCCCCGCGGCTCTCGCACTTCTTCAATGCCCACAATGATTTCTTCGAAGAAATCACCAAATACCGTGCCGCCCGCCGCATTTGGGCGCGCGAGATGCGGCATACCTTCGGCGCTAAAGACCCGCGTTCCTGGNNTCCCTGCACACCAACAGCATGGATGAAGCCCTGGCGCTGCCCTCGGAGCATGCCGTCACTGTGGCGTTGCGCACCCAGCAGATCATCGCGGAAGAATCCGGCGTGGCCAACACCATCGATCCCCTGGGCGGTTCCTTCTTTGTGGAGGCCCAAACCAACCGCATCGAACAACAGGCTTACGATTACTTTCGCCGTATCGAAGAATTGGGCGGCATGTTGCCCGCCATCGAAAAAGGTTTCTTCCAATCCGAAATTTCGGATGCGGCTTACCGCTACCAGCGCGAAATTGACCAGGGCATCCGCAGTATTGTGGGGGTCAACGCCTACGCCGAAAGCACGCCGCTGCGCATCCCGCTGCTCGAAATGGATCCTGCCGGATACCAGCGACAGATATCTCGCCTCGAAACGCTGCGCGCCGAACGTGATAACGGCCGCGTGGGCCAAACCCTCGACCGGCTGCGCCTGGCCTGTCAGGGCAGCGAAAATACTATGCCCTTCATCCTTGAGGCGGTGCGCGCCTACGCTACCCTGGGCGAAATCATCGGGGTGATGAAAGTGGTCTTTGGGGTGTACGAAGAACCCAATTGGATTTAGAATATTGTCCAATCTCGTAGGGGCACGGTAAATCGTGCTCCTATTT
The DNA here is from genome assembly GCA_003513015.1 of Chloroflexota bacterium. Lineage (GTDB taxonomy): Bacteria > Chloroflexota > Anaerolineae > Anaerolineales > UBA11858 > UBA11858. The sequence goes on along the minus strand of DOTA01000046.1, from coordinate 5,153 downwards.
TATTTTGGAATCCCGCATGAATTACAAATCTCCTCTGCTTTGGTTTACCTTGAGTTTCATCGCCGTTGCCGCCATCACCCTGGTTAGCCCGCCCGAGGCCACCTTGGGATCAAACGTCCGCATCGTTTATTTGCATGGAGCTTGGGTTTGGGCCTCGCTGGCCACGTTCATCGCCGCGGCGCTGGTGGGGTTGATCGCTCTGCTTCTGCGGCGCGAGAATTTGCAGCGTTGGTCGCGTGCTTTGGGGCGTACCGGCTTGGTTTTTTGGATCACCTATTTGCCGCTTTCGCTGTGGGCCATGCAAGCCAACTGGAACGGTTTATTCCTCTCGGAACCGCGCTGGCGTTTCGCACTGGTTTTTTCGATTACGGGCTTACTGCTGCAATTAGGACTTTCTTTTTTGCCGTTGATCTGGTCTTCAGTGGGGAATATTGCCTATGTGATCGCCTTGTTTGTAGTGATGGCGAACACCGAAAACGTGATGCACCCCCCCAGCCCCATGCTCGATTCGGATTTTGGGCGCATCCAGATTTTCTTTGGTGCTCTGACCCTGCTGTTATTGTTTGCTGCCTTTCAGATGGCGCGCGGCTTCCTAAAAATGGATGGCAGCGGGCCAAAGACAGAATGATGGCTCATTTTCATCACATCTCTGCCGCGTAAATAGCTAACAATTGAACCGCTCACTGCGTTTTCAAGCGATTGCCTTTGCCGCCATTCGTACGGTAGTGAATACCATGCACCGGATGGTGTATCCGTTTTTGCCGATATTCAGCCGCGGCTTGGGGGTTGAACTCAGCACGCTTTCGCTGGCGCTTACGGGCCGTTCGGTGATTGGGATGTTTGCTCCTTTCATGGCTGCTTTCGCCGATCGGCGCGGGCATAAATTTGCCATGTTTTTAGGGCTGGCTTTGTTTACCTCCGGTACTGCGCTGGTGGTTTTCTGGCCGGTCTTTCCGGCTTTTATGGGGGCGCTGGTGCTGACAACCCTGGGAAAATACATCTTCGATCCACCTATGCAGGCTTACCTGGGGGATCGGGTGCCCTATGAGAAGCGCGGCCGAATTTTAGCGGTCACCGAATTAGGTTGGTCACTGGCTTTCGTTGGCGGAATCCCTCTCATGGGATTCCTGATCTCCCGCGGGGGTTGGATGTCACCTTTCTGGTTATTGACCATCCTCGGGGCCGCCTCCATCCTGCTGCTTAACGGGATGATCCCCCGTGATCAGCAATCAGTTGATCCACAATCTACTTTGCTGGCTAACTTCCAAAAGGTGCGGCGCTCGCGAGTCGCATTGGCGGGGCTGGCCGTGGGACTTTTTTGCAGCGCAGCAAATGAAGTTATCAATCTTTTATTTGGTGTTTGGATGGAAGATTCTTTCGGGCTGCAAATTGCGGCGCTGGGGGCTACGGCAGCTGTAATTGGTTTAGCAGAGTTGAGTGGTGAGTCGTTTGTGGGGGTTTGGGTGGATCGGTTGGGCAAGCCCCGCGCGGTGGGGATTGGGCTGGTTGGCAATAGCCTGGCCGCGCTGGCTTTTCCGTTTTTAGGGCAAACCCTGCCCGGGGCGTTGCTGGGGTTGTTTTTGTTCTATCTGACTTTCGAGTTTACCCTGGTGAGCAGTCTTCCTTTGATGACAGAAATTTTGCCAGAAGCGCGTTCGACGGTGATGGCGATCAATTTTTCGGGGTTATCTTTAGGGCGAGCCTTGGGGGCTTTGGTAGCTACACCCTTATTTAGCCTGGGGATGGGAACCAGCGCAGGGGCGGCGGTCGTCTTTAACTTGCTGGCGCTGCTGGCCTTGCGGCAAGTGCAGCATGGATCAACGTAAATGCCGCAAAAACGCATATCTCTTGTATAGAATGCCACGGCCACAAATTAAGGCTCATGATAAAGCAGAAAGCTCAATTTGTGGCCGTGAAGGGTATAATTTGAATTATCATGAAAAAATCTTCGCTTGTTTGGTTATTGATCGGGGGCATTTTGCTCTCGTTTTTGGGAACCGCCTTGGTGATACCGGCGCAAGCCGCCCCGGAGCCGCAATATACCGCAATTGCCACCCCCACCCCCGGGCCAGATGGGCGCATCATTTATATCGTTCAAGAAGGGGATACGCTTTGGCGCATCTCCGCCATCACCGGAATTTCACTCGATGAATTGCGCCGTTTGAACGATCTGGTGGAAGCGAGCATCATTTCGCCGGGTGACCGCCTGCTCTTGGGCTTGGGCGGCCCATCCAACATCCAGCCAACGGCCGGCCCGGCTCCCACCCCAACGGTTGGATTGCCCACCCCTACCCCAGAAACGGGGACAGGTGTTTTGTGTATTTCAGTCTTTGATGACCAAAATGGTGATGCGTTCCGCCAAGATACGGAACTCGATTTGGGTGGCAGTGCTATCAGTGTCAGCAACCGGCAAGGAACGATTTCACTTTCACAGGCTGAAGGCGGGGGATTGGTGCCGCGCTGTTACGAAGATGTGACGCTGGGGATTTATGATATTCCAGGCACGAAGGCAGAATGTCTTTCAGTTGTGATGTGTTCATTGGAATTAGAGCAAGGTGATTACAATATTTCGGTTGGCGTGCCGGATGGCTATAATGCCACCACTTCCCTGAATTATCAGATCACGTTGGCGGCAGGCTACCAGGAATTCTTGGATTTTGGCGCGCAACTCAACGCCGAGACGATTGCTGAGGCTCCCGTAATCCCGGAAAGCGGCCAGGGGCGCTCTCCGCTGCTGGCGATTGTTGGCATTAGCTTACTGGTGCTTGGAATTGCCCTGGGGATCGTGGCCTTTTTTATGCGCAAATAAATTGCTTGTAATGACATATGTCACAAACGATTCGTGACAGGGGCTGATTGTAGACAATTCTGCTCTCCCTTATAATTCAATTCTTATCCGAAATGAACTTATTTGGGTAAAGAATTTTTCAATCGGTTTATTGCGTGCAACACAAAAGACAGATCAATCATCGAAAAATAGGGATTAGGGGAATCCACCAGAAAGTTGATTTGACCAGCATCTCGCGCAGATGCCGGCTTATGCTGCCCGGCAGCCTGCGCTTTTTCCCAAAAATTTACAAAATCTCACTCCGTGGTTCGCTCTTTGAAAAATTGAATAAGCCTAAAAAAGCCCGTTTGCGAAATGCGGGCTTTTTTATCTGATATTATTGTTGTTCAACAAATTCACAATTCTCTGGAGGTACTATGAACATTTTCGGACTTGCAAGACACGGCCTAAACGATTTCGAACAGCTTGCGATCATTTTCGTTTTGGTCACGGCTGTCATCAGCCTGATCTATGCCTGGTTTTTGAGAGGCATCGTGATGAAAAAAGATAAGGGTGATGCTGAAATGCAGCGCGTTTGGAATGCCATCCGCATCGGCGCTGATAGCTATCTGGGCCGCCAGTTAAAAACCATTTTGCCTATGATTGGTTTGCTCATGGCGGTCCTCTTCCTCAGCGCTTACGTGGTTCCTCTTTATCCCGAAACCATCGCAGAATTCCCCAACAACACCAATTTGGTTATTGCCGTTGGTCGCACCGTTGCCTTTATTGTGGGTGCATCTTTTTCGCTGATTGTTGGGCAATTGGGCATGCGCATGGCCATCCAGGCCAACGTGCGCGTGGCTTCGGCTTCCCGCCGCAGCTTCAACGAAGCCCTCTCAATTGCCTATTATTCCGGCACCGTCACCGGCATGCTCACCGATGGCCTCGGCCTGTTGGGCGGCACCATCATTTTCATCATCTTCGGTAAAGCTGCCCCTGATACCCTGCTGGGCTTCGGCTTCGGCGGCACGCTGATCGCCCTCTTCATGCGCGTGGGCGGCGGTATCTACACCAAAGCCGCCGATGTAGGCGCGGACCTGGTCGGTAAAGTCGAGCAAGATATGCCCGAAGACGATCCCCGCAACGCGGCCGTGATCGCCGATCTGGTCGGTGACAATGTGGGTGACTGCGCCGGGATGGCGGCCGACATCTTCGAAAGCTACGAAGTCACCATCGTCTCCGCCTTGATTTTAGGCCTGACCCTGGTAGGGATCACTGGTAATCTTTATTGGATCATCTACCCCTTGATTATTCGCGGCGTGGGGGTGATCAGTTCCATTGTGGGCACCTTCACCGTCCCGATTTGGGAAGATATTCCCATCAAATTCTTGCGCGCCCATGATGCCGAAGAGTCCATGTTCCGCTCGTATGAAGTTTCCAGCGTAATCACTGTGCTCACGGCCTTCATTCTCGCCACCACCTATGCGGATGATTGGCGCCTGGGTGCCCTGACCGCCATCGGCGTTGGATTAGCTGTGGCTTTCAATCCCTTGACTTCCTACTTCACCTCCTACACCAAGAAACCGGTGCAAGAAATTATCGACTCGATGAAAACCGGCACCGCTACCACGATCCTCTCCGGCCTCTCGGTCGGCATGGAATCGACGGTTTGGGCCTTGGTGGTGATCGTGATCAGCTTTATCCTCTCGATGCTGTTGTATCAAGGCGATGGCCCCATTTATGTGCTCTATGCCGTAGCCATGGTCGGCATCGGTATGCTCAGCCACACCGGCAATAACGTGGCGATGGATGCCTACGGCCCGATCTCTGATAATGCCGCCGGAATCGGCGAACTCTCCTGGCATGGCCGCACAGACCCTGAAACCGTCGCCGCACAGAAAATCATGGCCGATCTGGATGCTGTGGGCAACACCACCAAAGCCATCACCAAAGGCGTGGCGATTGCCTCGGCCGTGATCGCAGCGGTCAGTTTGTTTGCCTCCTACATCACCGATGTGGGCCGCGTACAGCTCACCCTGGGCCTGCCCGAAATGCAATCGATCCGGGTTTCCTCCACGGGCGTGTTCGTAGGTTTCCTGTTGGGGGGTGCTTTACCCTGGTTGTTCAGTTCCCTCTCCATTCGAGCGGTCAGCCGCGCGGCCACCGAAGTCGTGCTGGAGGTTCGCCGCCAGTTCCGCATCCCCGGTTTGCTCGAAGGCAAAGTCGATCCCGATTATGCTAAGGTTGTGGGCATTTCCACCGCTTCAGCGCAAAAAGAACTGGTGCCGTTGGCGGTCATGTCCATCGCGACCCCCATCATGATCGGCTTGATGCTCGGCGTTGAAGCCCTGGGCGGTTTCTTGGGCGGCATCATCCTGAGCGGCCA
>DOTA01000249.1:1538-9606 GCA_003513015.1 Chloroflexota bacterium | reverse complement strand
GTAGTTGATTCCATATGGGAAAAAGAGCATAATCGGGGACTGGTTGTGCCCGCCAATATGTGAGGATTGCCAGACATCTTCACCGGCTTCGGCTTGCATGGCCTGATAGGTTTCGGGGCCGTAGATGGCACAGCACTGATCGCGTTTTCCGTTGGTGCAAACCAAGTAAAGTGGTTCTTCTCGCTGGTGAGCGAGGTCGCCGGGTAGGCCAGCGGCCAAAGCGGCTAAATCAATGTTGAGCAAGTCGCGATATTGGGAAAGTGTGTATTCATAGAGCTGCGGGTTTTGGGGATGCGTTTGCGCCACAAAGAAGCGATAGCCCTCCTGGGTTTGGGCGCGATCTTGTTTGATGAGCAAGGTGCGAACTTCAACCCCAGGGTGGCGCACAGCCTGCAAATGGGCAATCACTTCCGGTTCCAGGGTGCTTTCCTCGAGGGCTTTGGCACCCCAACGCCCGGTATATTCCAGTAAAAACCAGAGATCCCCGCGGGTCGCGGTTCCTATTAAAGACAGGCCATATTCCCAGGCCAAATTGGTACAAAAGAAGTTGTTTTGTGTGTTCATGCCGCGTTTCTCCAAGTGGGATAATCGAATTGTACCAATTTTGGGGAGAGCGCTATTCAGGTTTGTGATAAAGTTTGAACGTGCCGCTTTCGAAGACACCTTCACCAGCATCTTCTTTGATCCATTCCTTTTTAGCGTAATATTCATCCCCAAAGATTTCCCAATCATCGGCGATAAATCCTCCATCCGTCATGCTCATCTCGCCTTGATGGGTGATCAAATAAACGCCGGTCCAAAGAGGAGTGGCAGGGCTGGTATACGAACCGCTATCGGGGCAGGAAACCGTGAAACTCTCTTTGGTATCACCAGGATAATAAATCAAATTGAAGTCGCTCACATACCCCAATGCATCTGTGGGAGATTTGGTATCGGAGATATAGCTTAGATCCATCGCCTCGAAAGTATCTCCGCCGCGATTGCTTGTCACTTTACAATCAGTAACCTTGAATTCAAAGTCAGTGTTGACTAATGGAGCCTGCCCGCGCATTTTCATTTCATCTGGGTTGAACTGAATCTTTATCTTTGAATCTACCACCGAGTCATATCCCTCTCCCTCACCGCCATCAAAATTTGCTTCGGAGTGAAATTGCAATTCAAAGGTGAGGCAGCGGCGCACGTAGTTTTTGGCGTTTTCCAAAGCTTGCGGTCGGGAACCACTGTCACTGGCCAAGCCTAATAATTGATATTGCCTTTCGGTTTCTAACCAAGCCGGAAGGATGCGGTGGATGATGTGGTCTTCCTGGCAAAGTTCGAACTCCTCTTTCATGCAAACTTCGGTGACGGTATCCAACAAGCCATTTGGCAACAACGTTGATCCCCCTGAGTCATCTGCCATCCCTAGCAGTTGGCGCTGGCGTTCATAGCCTAAAACGGTTTGGATCGCCAGTCGCCCGGCGGCGCAACTTTCACCGGCGGCAGCCAGGCGCGGCTTGACAACCTGCTCTTCCCATTGTTGGAAAAAGCCTTCCCAATCGATTTCACTGCCAGCATCTTCGTTTCCCAGCAATTGCTCCTGACGAGCTTTGAGCAACTGTTCTGCAATGGCACTCCGCAAGCGTGCTTCGGCATCGCCTCCGATGCGTGCCCGCACCGGTTCGATATCAGCCAGGAAACCTTTGGAAACGCCATATCCACTGAAATGGTCGAGTTGGATTTTGATTTCATGGGAATCCACTACGGGGGGAGCCAGCACCAAGTTTTCGCCTTCGCCCTGGTAGCCAAAGAAGATCTGCTGATCGATAGGCAGTTCTTGGGCTGGGGTAATGGTTAGAATGGCGAAATCGTAGAATTGCAAGCCCTCGGGTTGGAATTGCACGGCGTACTGCTCGCTACCGAAAGGCATCCCTTCGATCATGCTGGTTGGGATCATGCGGATCAAGGTTTCGGTGGCCAGGGCATCTGGAGGAATATCCAACTTATAGGACGTGCCGTCTGTACCGCTGACGCTCAATGAGCCACCTTCGGGGCCGATGATGGCTTCGGCCTCATGCGCGCTGTCGAGGCTGACACTCACTTGGATCGGGTCGGCGGGAATCTCGAAGATGTATTGGAGTTCCGCTGGGCCGGTTGAAGAACTCTGGTTTGGTTCTATGGATGCAGGATCAGCCTCGGTTCCAGTGGCAACTCCAACCGCAGGATTAGTTTCATCCCCAGAGGCAGGGAAAAATAATCTACAAGCGACTTGTGTAATTATGAAAATCAATAACACCAACACCCAAGATTTTTTCATGGCCTCACTCCTGTAAACACCATGCCGCCAAACCTGGAGATTCAGCAGTAAATAAAATTGGATAACCTTAATCATAATTATCTCATTATTTTAAAAAATGTGAAGGCTGGGCTTTGCTGGGAATTCGGAAAGTTGTGTTGGATGCTTCATCCCTGATGGGGTTTAGCCTGACATATTCTCAACATCAGAACCCCGGATGTTTTTAGCGGGAACATTAACCCTATATCAATCTTGGGCAAGGGCAAAAGCGAACCGGGCACGAAATCATCGTGGCAACCCATTCCTGCATGCCTGAACTGGTACAATTCCACAAGTTGGAATTCACCCCCATCAGCCCGGAGATCATTATCGACCCAAAAGCTGCCGAATTACGCCAAAATTCCCTACATTGGTGGTTACACTCCAGCCAAACCGCGCTCCGCGACGAGAAAGCCTATTCAAAAAGGGAGTGTGATTTATGGGTCCCCCCGGACATTTTGGAATTGCCTTTGCGGCCAAAGTAGTCGCTCCCAAAGCACCACTCTGGTCTTTACTGGTTGCCAGCGAGGCCCTCGACCTGTTGAGTGTCATTTTCATCATTACTGGCGTAGAAAAAATAGCCGTAAGTAAAAACAGACCTAAACCAGGGAGTTCAAACGATCGTACCTGGTTCGGTGCCTTGGCCCCACGGTCTTTTAATGTCCGTTATCTGGTCGCTACTTTTTGGCACGCTTGCCTTTCTGATTACCAAGAACCAGCGTACCAGCATCGTTCTTGGCCTGGTGGTCTTCAGCCATTGGGTACTTGATTTCATCGTCCATCCACCTGACTTGCCGCTCCATTTCGCTGGTTCACCTGTGGTCGGCCTCGGCCTGTGGACTTCAGGCCCTGGTTTTATCGTCAGCATCATCTTAGAATTCGTTCTACTCGTCGGTGGTATCACCCTTTACATTAACTGGCGCAGGCAGAAGGAGGCAGGAGATTCATGAAGAATGATCGGGATGCTTGGAAATTGCTTTACAAGATTGGTGGCGTGGCCATCCTGATGGCCGTGATCTTCTTCCGCAGGTACTACGGGGTCGAACTGATGACCTTTAAAGGTTTTGGGATTTTCGAGGTGCCCGAGGTTGCCCCGGTTAACGCACTGGATTGGTTTGGCTTACTCCAGCATAACCCCTACGTGGGCCTTTCTATCCTTGGCCTTCACGATTTGATCAACTACGCTCTGGTAAGTCTTTTCTTCCTGGCGCTGTGTGCCGCCCTTTGGCAGGTAAACCGCAGCGCCATGCTGGTTGCCACCGCCAGCAGTCTGCTTGGAACCGGGGTTTACCTGGCCTCCAACCAGGCGTTTGCCATGTTAGCACTTAGCCACAAATATGCTGTGGCAGATACCGCAGCACAGCGCGCACTGTACCTGGCTTCTGGGGAAGCCTTGTTGGCAGCTCAGGAAGGCACGGGGATTTATGCGAGCCTCATGCTTGTGCTCCTGGCTGGTTTATTTGTTTCGATTGTCATGCTGCACAGCGGGGTTTTCAGCAAAACCACCGCGGTGATGGGGCTTCTGGCAAACGGATTCGGTTTGGCCTATTTTCCCGTGCTGATTTTTGCTCCAGCATGGATTTGGATTCCCCCCCTCAATTTCCGCACCCTTTCGGATGGTCTGGTATGTGTTGACGGCGATCCAACTCTTGAAATTGGCGAAAAGCAAGGTCTGACTGCATCTCCTAAATTTTTTACAGATTTGCCTCCTTTTTCGAATTTCAAAGTTGCATCTACCACCTGAATCCAAGCCGTCAACTACAATCCGTCTTATGCAACTATTGTCCAAATAAGCCGTAAGTAGACTCCGGAAAGCACTTTGAAAAAAAACTCCGAGATTTTACAACGGGAACGCCAAAATCTACGGTTATTGAGCAAATCTCGGAGGTCTGAATTTAAGCAACATTCCGACAAATACTTAAAACAAGAAAGGATTGCTCACTATGAAAGCGATGGTTCATACAAAATACGGCTCACCCGAGGTTATCCATCTCAAAGAGCTAGAAATGCCATCCCCAAAGGATGATGAAGTTCTGGTAAAGGTGCAGGCGGCCTCGGTCAACGCGTTAGACTGGCATCTGTTGACGGCAGACATTTTCCTGGTACGGTTGATGGGCATGGGGTTGCTCAAGCCCAAAAATCAGGTTCTCGGTGCAGATATCGCCGGGCGGGTGGCAGCGGTTGGCAAAAACGTCAGCCAGTTTCGGCCCGGCGATGAGGTTTTCGGGGATATTGGTCATGGCGGTTTCGCTGAATATGCAATTGCGCCTGAACGCACCCTGGCCCTGAAACCGGCCAACATCTCGTTTGACGAAGCCGCTGCCGTTCCCGTGGCAGGACTGACTGCCCTCCAAGGCTTGCGTGATTCCGGAAAAATCCGGACGGGGCAAAAGGTGTTGATCAATGGGGCCGCGGGCGGGGTAGGAACCTTTGCGGTGCAAGTTGCCAAAGCGTTTGGGGCGGAAGTCACTGCGGTTTGCAGCGCTCGCAACCTGGAGCAGGCTCGCAGGCTGGGGGCCGATCAGGTGATTGATTACACCAAAGAAAATTTCACCCAAAACGGCCAAAAATACGATCTCATTTTTGCCGCCAATGGCTATCACCCAATTAGAGCGTATAAGGAGTCGTTGACCCCCAAGGGTATCTACGTTATGGCTGGAGGCAAGCCAGCTCAAATGTTTCAGGCCATGCTCCTGGGAAGCTGGATGTCGGAAAAAGAAGGCCGGAAACTGGGGGGTGTCTCGGCGCACATGAACCAGAAAGATTTGCTGACACTCAAAGAAATGCTGGAAGCCGGAAAAATCATCCCGGCGATTGATAAGCGTTTTGCGCTAACAGAGGTTCCCGAGGCCCTGGGTTATCTTGGCACCGGCCACGCTCAAGCGAAAATCGTTATCAATGTGGCACCCCATACCCAAGCCTGACAAAATGCGGTAAAGAATCAAACCCAAGTGAGGATAACGTGAATACCCCCATCGAATTCCCAGGATATTGGGGCCTGGCATTTTTACTTTAATTTGTTACATCTTTCAGCAGCGGCATGTTTTTGAAATCGGCTTGGTTTGTGCCTGGCAACATCAGCAAAGCCATGCTCAAGATTGTCCAATAAACCTTTGCTTGACATCGCTTAATTGCCACCTGTATAATCTTTATACGCAACAGTGTTCGCTTATGTTGTCCGGCAAAACTTCAATGGAGCGGCATTCCCAAAACCTTGGGTGTGCCAGAAAGAAGGACAACCATGCCGTCAGCCGAGTATAAACTCACCGTCACAGTTGGACCCAACCGCGGAACAACCTATCCCCTAACGCTTACCCAAACCATAATTGGCCGTGATACCAGTTGCGATATCACTATCCCCGATACTATGATCTCGCGCCAACACACGCGCCTCACCTATCAGGGAAATCGCTATTTAATTGAAGATTTGGGGAGCAGCAACGGCACTTTCCTTAACGGAAACCGCCTGGGTTCCAGTCTGATTCCGCTAAATGACGGGGATCAAATCCAATTGGGAAACGCAGCCACTCTCCTTTTCGAAGGTTCCCTGGCCTATGATGCTGCTGCCACCCGCATTGGAGCCAGCCCCCTGAACCGCGGGTCCGAGACCGTCTTCGATGCCCAAGACCTTGATTTTTCCGCCGTAACACCAGAGTTATCTGTGACCATCGCAGGAAACGCGGGGCGCAGATATCCTCTGGTGAAGAACCAAATCACCATCGGGCGTGCCGCCGATAACGACATTGTGATTGAATCGAATATCGTTTCCCGGCATCACGGCACCCTGGAGCGCCTGGCGGAAGGTTACCAGTTTGTACCCTCCCCGGATGCTACCAATCTGGTTTACCTCGATGGTTACCCGGTTTACGGTGCGGAGCGTTTGCGGGATGGCACGATCTTGCGCATTGGTGGGGCCGACCCCGGTTTAATGGTCAGCCTGGCCTATACCACCGCGGTTGAGCGCGCTTCTGCCACAATTTCTGCGCACAGCATCCAGTTTGGGGAGCGCACCTCGCTGCAACTTGGGCGGGATGCCAGCAATGATATTGTGCTAGATACGCCTAATGTCTCGCGCTTTCACGCCCAAATCGAAAAGATCGGACAGCGCTACCGGGTGCGCGATTTGCAAAGCTCCAACGGAACGTTTGTCAACAACCAGCGCATTGAGGGCGAAGCCTGGGTCAAACCGGATGATTCGATCAAGATTGGCCCCTACCGCTTCATTTTGGGTCTCGATCAACTGGCGCAGTACAGCGACACCACCGGTTTGCAGGTGAATGCGCTCAACCTGAACAAGTGGGTGCGCAAAGACCTTAACATTCTCAAAAATATTTCAGTGACTTTCCAGCCGCGCGAGTTTGTGGTGGTGGTCGGTCAGAGCGGCGGCGGAAAATCGACCCTGGTGGATGCCATCGCCGGATACCGCCCGGCTACCCACGGTACGGTGACGGTTAACGGCATTGATGCTTACAAAAACTTCGATGCCATCCGTAACGACATCGGCTTTGTGCCGCAGCGCGACATCATCCACATGGAATTGACGGTTTACCAGGCTCTGGATTACGCCGCGCAATTACGCATGCCCAAAGATACCAGCAAAGCCGAGCGCCACCAGCGCATCACGGAAGTGCTCGACGATCTCGATTTGGCACACCGCAAGGATGTGCAGATCAGCGGCTTGAGCGGCGGGCAGCAAAAGCGCGTTTCCATCGGCGTGGAACTGCTCACCAAGCCCGGCCTGTTCTTCCTGGATGAACCCACCTCCGGGTTGGATCCCGGCACCGAAACCGCCCTGATGCAGCTCATGCGCCACCTGGCCGATCAGGGGCGTACGATCGTGTTGGTGACGCACGCCACCAAAAACGTTATGCTGGCCGATAAAGTCATCTTTTTGGCGCGCGGCGGCTACCTGGCCTGGTTTGGCCCGCCCAATGAAGCCCTGGATTATTTCGATCAGTTCCGCACCGAGATGGAACGCCGCACCGGCCGCATGGAATTCGACAAAATCTACGCCATCCTCGATGATCCCAGCAAAGGCACTGCCGAAGAATGGGCGCAGCGCTACATGCAGCATCCCGCCTTTCAGCAATATATCGTTCAGCCCTTGCAATCTCAGCAAGCTGGCGCGGCCCTCAATGCCCCTTCGCAAATCGTCCAAAGGCAAGACCCCAACAAAAGCCGCCGCAAAATTTCATCGCTGCGCCAGTTTATGATCCTTTCGGCTCGCAACCTAAAAATTCTGACGCGCGATCACTCCAGCCTGGTGCTGATGCTCCTGGCCGCGCCGCTGGTGGGTGCCCTCGATCTGGTGATCGCCCCGCTGATGGGGCGCAACCTCTACGATTACTGGGTTGGCGATATGGCCAATATTTCCGTCACCAATTTCCTCTTTACAATCTATGCCATTTTGGTAGGCGGCCTTTCGCAGATGCGCGAATTCGTCAAAGAGGCCGATGTTTACAAGCGCGAGCGGCTGGTGAATCTCAAAATCCTGCCGTATGTAGCCTCCAAAATTTGGGTGGCCCTGCTGTTGGCCTTTTATCAGGCTCTGGCGTACACGATCATCCGCTATGTGGCTTTTAATATGCCCGGCGGCGCGCTGGAATTTGTGATGATCTACATTTCGATGGTGCTGGCCGTTTTGGCCGGGATGATGCTGGGTTTGCTAGCCTCAGCCTTAGCGCCGCAATCCAGCTCGGCGCCGCTGATTATGATCTTGTTGATCGTGCCACAAATTGTGCTGAGTGGGGCGCTGGC
>DOTA01000249.1:0-1444 GCA_003513015.1 Chloroflexota bacterium | reverse complement strand
CCCCCGGAGGATCAAAGCGATCAGATTGCCGTGGCGGCCTACCTGACCTCCCTGCAAGATTATCAGGATGAAACCACCCGCATCCAGGATGGCTTCCGGGCTGAAATGGATCTGTATCAAGCCAAAGCCGATGTTTACAAGGCCGAGGTCACCGAATATCAAAAAGAACGCGCTACTTGGGAAATCGACCGTTTTGCGGCCATCAGCGGGGCCGAGGGGATTTTGGAAACCATGCTGGAAGATTTCGGCTGGACGTATGTCAATAAAGATGATTCGGCGGCGTTTTTTAGCCACATTATTTCTACCTGGATTGCGCAAATTGCACTCATAACCATTATGGTCGGGTTGATCCTGGTGCTTATCAAACGGAAGGATGCCAAATGAAACCATCACCGCGCACAACTTGGATTTTATGCGCCATTGTGGCGCTCTTGGGGGCAGTTTTGGCTTGCTCTTCCGGTTCCGGCGGTGATCCCACGGCCGAGGCGATCAATCAGATGTTCGCGCTCACCGTTACCGCGGGCGCGGCGAAAACCGGCGGCGAGGGTAATCCCCTGCTGACGGCTCAGGTGGAGGCGACAGCCCAATCTCTGGCGCTGCAATCCACTCAGGCCGCCAACGTAGAATTAAACTCCGATGCCCAAAAGGCCACTGCCGCCGCCGAAGCCCCCATCAAAGGTGAATTAAAACTCTACGGCATCGACCCCGAAAAAGGCCATGTGGCCTGGATTCACCCACCAGTCACCCTAGAAGTGGATAACTACATGGCGATTGATTACGCTAACGAGTATGCCGGCACCATCGCCGCTGATTTCGTGATTGCCGCTGACATCACCTGGAATACCGAGTACGGTTCATCGGGCTGCGGTTACATGCTGCGCTCGGATGGCAACCAGAATACGCCGAACACCTACTTGGCCTTGATCACCCGTGGGGGCAGCGGGCATCTGGTCTTCGGCATCCTGGCGAATGGCGAACCGGATGGCGGCTACGATATTTTCCCGCGCGATTACGACCGCTCCTTCGATTGGCACAATGATGTCACAAATCGCTTCACCGTGATGGGGCGCGGCAGCGTATTTACTTTTTACACCAACGGCGTTTGGGTGGGGCAAATCGATCTCAAAGATCCGCCGCCCGATCCGGTCATGCCTGCACCCCCGGCCAAACCAGCCGATCAGAATGACAAAAATTTGATGGATCAATATAAAGATCAACTTGCCGAATACGAAGATCAGGTGGCCCAAATCCAGGATAACCACATGGCCCTGATGGGGCGGCACGAAGCGAATGCTCCTATTTTGGAGAAGGGTTTTGTTTCCTTGGTGACTGTGTCAGAATCCGGCCAAACCACCTGTCATTTCGATAACACCTGGTTGTGGTTGATGGATGAGTAACGGTTAATTTGGGGGTAAAAGATCGGCCAGATCAAGGTGACGGTGAT
>DOTA01000089.1 GCA_003513015.1 Chloroflexota bacterium | reverse complement strand
GGTTCTACCCGCCCGCTGGGAAAAATCAACACCGCTCCCCCGGATTCCAGATGATTGATGGTTGCACGCACCCCCGCGAGGTTTGTGGGCGCATGCGGATCGATATAAATCAAGTGCTGGCTGGCCGAGGGCAGCCTGTGCAACAGGGGAAATCCGGTAGCAATGATGCTCAAGTCATCCCGGGGCAAGCTGGCTCCAATCGCGATGCTATCAATCGCGCCGGGATGATTGGATACAATCAACAACGGCCCGTCCCGAGGGATGTTCTCAACGCCCGATAATTTCAAATATCGTACAAAGGGCGCCAAAAATTCATTCAGGGCTTGCCGGAATCCGTACAGGGTAATGGTGTTATCTAATTTAGCGGCCATCCCTGCAAAACGATGCGCCGAAAACCAGACGAAGGGTTCCAACAAGGTGCGCAGCCACTTTTTGCGGGAGTGTGTGAAATCCTTGAAAATATCATCCAGAATCGATTGCCGCAAATCTGAAACCCGGGTTAGTTTTTGATCTAAATTTTCCATTTGATTCAAAATTCTAGTAAGCAAATCTTCTACTGGCATCTACGGCGACATGCCGTAACTGGCATCTTCATAGGGAATAGCCTCGGCCCATTTGGTTTCGTAGAGGGCCTGGTATTCGGAAATTGCCGCCGGATCGTCAGTAGCTAGGCTGTGTTCGGTCAACCCACTCTGACTCCAAGATGAATAGTGCATATTCTGGCTACCGATAATCAACAGGCGGCCATCGATCAACGTGGATTTAGCGTGCAGCTTACCATTATAGAAGCGCACCTCCAATCGATCGGCGTAGCCCAGGCGCTCCAGTTCAGCCATCAGCGCATTCACGCCCACGCGGTTTTCCAAGCCATTACTGTTAGTGTTTTCGATGATCACGCGCACTTTCACCTGATTCGTTTCGATCGCAGTAACCAGGGCATCCATCCAGGGCAGGTCATTATCTATCGTGCATAATCCGGGGAAAACCACATTGGCCATGCAATAAACTTGCAGTGAAAAATTAACATGCATAATATCGATGGTTTCTTCGGCGGAGGAAAGCGCCGCGGCGATAAAAGTATCCCCTTCTTTGTACTCCGAACTGCGGTACAGCGAAAAGGCATTGCTGTCACCATCGGGGAGCAAATAGGTACGCAAAACCTCGGGGACATGATCGGCGACCGCTTCCACCTGTTCGCAGGTATCCTGCCAATTGCGCCCATCCGCCGGATAGAAATCACAAACCACCTGATGCGCCCCGCTCCACATATCATCATAGGCGCTCATGGCATCTTGCGCCACCGGGCCGCTAATTTGCAGCCCCAAATCCAGCATATCGTAGCCGCGCCCCGAAGGGTGATCTTTGGGCAAATGCAGGTAACCATAGTTGTAGCCCATGCTTACCATCCCCTGCCCATCCACCACAATGAATTTGGTATGGCTGTGCGGGTAAGTGCCCGGGAAGTTGGCCACCTCCAAGCGCCAGCCAATTTCGGGGTCAACCATCTTCTCAACCCCGGCCTCCCGAATATCCGAGATGGCATTNNGCCAAAACACTCCCTGGGCTGGGCGGCGCATCATTGGGTTCATATTGCATGGTGGTAAACAGCACTTCGTATTGCGCCAGATCGGCCACCGAGGCGGTTTCATCATATGCACCGTTGAGCGTGGGCGGATCGCTGCTAAACTCGGGCTTGGGGTTAGGCGTAAATTGCATGCGCACAAACTTGTTGCCACAAAACGGCACTTGTGTTCCTTCCGGACGCAAATCGGCCGCCAACACGGCATTCAACCCGGCCTGCTCCAAATAAGAAAGTGACTGTTCATCACACTGATAATTTTTCTGAACGGCAATATACGTCTGTTGATCCGTATCAACCCATTTCAGCAGCAAATTTCCTGGGGAATCAACCGACAAATTGGGGATTGCGGCCCCTTGGGTGTGCGCGGCAATGGCAGGTTCACTCCAGCCTTGGGGGGTGCGGATGCTCTCCACCAGAACTTGGGCGGGGTGCGTGACCCCGTTGGTATCTCGCAACTCCTGGGCATACCACACCAGATGGGGCTGGCCCTTCAAATCCACCACCAAAGCGGGGAGGGTGCGACACCCCGGAGCGAGAATCTGCTCCTCGGCCGCCTCCCCTCTCTGATAGCGGATCGTGCCATCCGCGCCACACCAGGCTTTATGTTTCACACCATCCACCGTAACCGCCACATCCTGCTGATCGGGTGCGGGCGCAACAACCATGCCGCTATAAGGCTCCGGCGCGCTCCAGGCTACACCTACCGTTTCCGATTGCAGTTGAGAGGTCAGATTAGCCGGGTTGATGGTTAGAAAATCACTGACCGATCCGAGAAAATTCGTCAGCCAGATGGCCAGCAGCACCCCCACTGCAGCCACGCTATAGGTTTGCCATTTATCCGGCAAGAGATATTTCTCGGGATACAATTCCCACTGAGAACGTCGGGCCAGCCGTCCGTATGTGAAACCCAAGAAACCACCACTTAAGAAGAAAGGCACCAACAGCCCCAGGATCAAAATCGTCCAACCCAAAATGGGAAAAACATCAAAGGTATGCGTGGGATTGAGCCAGCGCACCAACAAACCGAGCAAAAGCCCACCCAACATAAATCCCAATGTAACCGCTAAAATCAAACGCCAGCTATGGCGCAGGCGTACACTCATCAGGGCTTGCAGAAGGCCCGTCAGCAGCCCGAAAATCAACCCGAATAGGCCGAAGAGAATCCCAAATTGGGTGATATTGTTGGTATGAAAGTTGTTATACAGGCCGATAAAACCGATCAGAAGCAAAAATACCAGGCTCAACAACCCGGTGCTGATCCCAAAGGCCACAGCGCTGCCGATGACCGTTTGCGAGGTATTTTCCAGCCCCAGAATGCGCCTGAGCGAGTAACCACCGATACCGCCGATAAGGGCACCGCCCAGCGCCAGCAGCAACCCGGCAATCAGGATTATGCCCAGCAGTTGCAAAAACATCTGATTGTTGTTGATGAAACCCGCTAACCAGCGCGTCACACCGAGTTTGCTGATCAAAAAAATCCAGGCAAACCCGGCCAGCGCCCCCAGTGAATAACCGAGTGCGCCGGTTATAAAGTTACGAAGATCAGGGTTTTGGTTTTTCATATGCTTCCTTTGCGATATTACGCCAAATGGGTTTCAATCCCAGATTGTCAGGTGAGAAACTAGCATGTCATGCGATATTCCACAATCACATCCTCGTTAATATTTTACTGCGAATTACGCTTTGTCTGTACCATTGTTAAGATCGTCGATATAATTCACTCATTATTGAGCAGAGCAGTCGATTCCAGGCAGAAATATTGACGATATCATGATCGAAAATTTGAGAGATGACCAGCCAGCCCAAACCACCAAAAGAGCTAAAAAGGGAAATCAAGCGGTGGCGATTGGCTTGTTGGCAAATTTACTGCTGGCTGCCTTAAAAACCAGCATCGGAATTTTAGGGCATAGCCCTGCCCTGCTGGCCGATGGCATCAACTCCACCTCAGATGTGGCCTATTATATTGTGGTGAGTGTTTTTGTGCGCCTGGCCAACAAACCCGCCGATGACGAGCATCCCTACGGGCACAGCCAGCTCGAAAGTATTGGGGCTTTGGTGGTGGGATCATTCGTCATCACCACCGCCGTAGCGATCTTTTGGGACGCGGTCAACACCATTTATGAACTGACCATTGGGGAAATCAGCTATGAAGGAGCTTCAGCGCTGGCCCTGTGGGTGGCCTTGTTTACCGTCGCCCTCAAAATCATCCTGACAATCTACACCCGCCAAATCGGCCACCAAACCCGCAACGCTTCGATCATGGCGCTGGCCTATGATCACCGCAACGATGTTTTCTCGGCCAGCGCCGCCGTGATCGGGATCACCCTGGGGCGCATAGGCTATCCCTGGGTGGATCCGCTGGCGGGGGCTTTGGTAGCCCTGGTCATCTTGCGCACCGGCATCGAAATCCTGCGTGAATCAACCTATGATTTGATGGATACGGTCCCCGGCAAAGCGCTGCGGGACGAGATCGAAGAATTACTGGCCCCCGATGAGCAAATAAAACAAATCGACGAAATCCATGCCCACCGTTTTGGGCCTTATCTTTTGGTTAATATCACGATTTGTGTCGATGGGGAATTAACTGTGCGCGCAGGCGATGAAATCTCTACCTGCGTGGAACGAGAATTGATGCAAAATATCGCTTCCGTACGTCAGGTGCATGTGCATTATCACCCCTACCCTCACCCCAAAATTTAGTGCCATCTACGCCTAAAGCACCTCGATCAGCCCCTTTTCAGCATCCACGCGTAACTGTGCACCCGTTTCAAGCAGCTCAATTTCCACCTGATCCACACAAGGGATTTCGGCAATGATGCAGCCTACCGCCGTGATAGTTTCGCATTCAACATTGATGATCGCCGCGGGGGCTAAGCCATTGTGCTTCAGGCGGTAGAGCGTGTACGACCCCACCGTGGAACCCTTACCCGTAGGGAACACTAGCACCTTCCCCGCCACGCATTGCCCTTCTAAGGCGTGGCCGCGTTCCACCACCAGGCCGGTATCCGGGTCAACCCCGCCAAAAAAAGAAATTCCCTGCAAAGTCACTAGCGCCTCACCCGTAGCGCTTCCCTTATAAATGGTGCGGCCTTTCAACGCATTACTCACAACTCACCTTCACCACTTCATCAAACGGCAGCAGTACCGTTTTAAACTTGTTTTTTGAATAGGCATAATAACAGGCTTTAGCGCTGTCGGTTGCCAGGGCGGCAAAACGTCCTTGGATGGGCGCTACTACACAGCAAGTATCGGCCGCAAACTTGGCCCCGGCCGCCTCGATCACCGCCGTATAGCCCATCCGATCGGCAATCTGCTTCGTAGGGCGGGCAGTCGTGATCCAAAATTCCTTGGTGACGGTTTTCCCTACCAGCAGTTCAGCAATGCGGGCGATCTCCTTGATGGAAAGATGCGGGCAACCCAGGCTGACAAAATCGATCTCCTGCGGATCTGCATCCTCCAATGCGGCCGCGGCCGCCTCCAGGTCAGCCTGGGCGATCAAAACTGTCTCGTAGGGAGGATTCACCTGGGCAGCCTCTGGGGTCAAACCCTGGATGTGAAAGAGCGCCACGCCGCCGTAAGTTGCCAGGCTGGCGCAGAACGATATCAGTTCCTCCAGCGAGGCATTCTCCAGGCCCAGCATGTATGGCACGGCTTTCTTCCCCAGGGCTTCCAACTTCTCGCCCAAGGCGCGCCCCAATGCCCCGAACTGGTATGTGCCGCGCGGATGCGCCCACACCTCAACCGTTATATTCGGCTGCCGGTTCTCATCCAGGTGATAACCATAAGCCGGGGTGCAACCGGTCAGGGCAGCCGCCAGGGCGCTCGGGCCGCCCTCGCGGTTGGTGCGCGCCCCCAGCACCGAGTTGGCATAGCACACCGCGCTGCTCTCGGCCCAGGCGATGTGATCGCCAAAGTGGGGCAGGTTGCCGCTCAGGTAGGGTG
>DOTA01000096.1 GCA_003513015.1 Chloroflexota bacterium | reverse complement strand
ACTTAATGGAAATCCAGCTTTAAAACTCAAACAATGATTAACCAAGAAATCACCCAGACAACCTACTGCCAGCGCTGCGGGCACGAAATGAACCGCAAGGTGATCGGCGGGCGCGAACGACCCATTTGCCCCGATTGCGGGTACGTGCTTTTCAAAAATCCTGTGCCAGGGGTGGGGGTATTGATCGAAATGGAGGGCGGTGTGGTACTGATCCGCCGCGGGCACAATCCCAAGAAAGGCCACTGGGCTTTACCTGCGGGATTCATCGAAGCCGATGAAAGCATCGAGGAGGCGGCTATTCGAGAGTGCCGCGAGGAAACCAACCTGGAAATTGAGTTGGTCGAAATGTTCCATGTGGATTCCTTCCCCAACGACCCCACGCCCCAAAGCGGAATCATCATCTTTTACCGGGCCAAGCCCGTGGGGGGATTGCTCAAACCCGGCGATGATGCCGCCGAAACACAGATTTTTGCGCCTGATCATTTGCCTGTGGATGTAGCCTTCCGTACGCATCGGGTGGCGCTGGCTCGCTGGGCAGGGCTTAATGGGGCGGTAGCCACCTTTACGGCACCCAAAGGCGAGGTTTATCAACTGGCACCCGATTTATTGATCCGCCAATCCCGCTCCGATGATGAAGCCAGCATTTTGCACTTGCTCCAATTGATCCCGGCGAATCAGAACTTGAGCGAAAGCGAGGTGCTGGCAGCTCGTTTGCGCTTTCGCGAAAGCACTTCACTGGATGTTTTAGTGGCGGAGCTTCAAGGAGAATTAATCGGTTTCCTGGTGCTATCGTATGTTTCAGCGCTCACCGGGCTGCGTGCCTGGATCGATGATATTGCCGTTGATCCCGGGCGCCGCCGCCAGGGAATCGGGCGGGCCTTGGTCGAGGCGGCCATCCAACGCGCCAGCCGGCGCGGAGCTACCCACCTGTTCATGGATACCAGCCGCGGCAACCAAAATGCCCAGCGGTTTTACCGCGCTTGCGGCTTTGAGGAAGATGGCGTTGCGCCATTGCATATCCGCTAATAACGGAGCAACATCCAAATACCTCAAACGTTACAAAAGCACCAATTTCAAAAATCTAGCCTAAAATGATACAATCTGACATAATCACCCAACTTCTGTGACAACCAGGGAATCAAATTTAGCCCCGTAAGAAAAAGCATGTGCTAAAAACCTCATGAAAGAGCAAAATCACCCAGCCGAAGATCAAATTTATCTCCGTCGAACGCTATTAATTGTTTCATTGCTGACGTTGATTGGCACAGGCGCGCTCGCGTTAAGCACCTTTCTTGCCGGACAAGTGCTTACCACCCTTGGATTAATCACCGGCATGATGGTCAGTGCGATCATACTGGGCTTGACCTGGTTTGGTGAATTGAAGTGGCCGCGCTTTGTTTTGCCCCTCTTCACATTCGTCATCGTTAGTTTTCTGGTTTTTGTAGGAGAGGGTATCCGAGACGAAGGGATTTTGGGGTATCCGTTGGTGATTGCTTTTGCCGGATTACTCTTGGGGAAAAGGTGGTCGTTCATCTACACGCTCTTCAGCATCGCCATCATCAGCTTCATCGGGTTGGGGCAGTTGGGCGGCTGGCTTTCGGTCACCACCCATGCAGATGTGACCATCACCCGTATTGCGGTAACGGATATCATGTTACTCTTTCTGGGAGCCCTGATCTACGTGATCATCCAAAGTTTGGAGCATACGCTTTCACAGGTACAGGTGCGCGAAACTGCTTTGGCTGAGAGCAATCTGGCCCTGAAAGATATTCAAACAGAATTAGAGAACCGGATTACTGAGCGCGTGCGACATTTTGACCAGGCCCGTCGAGAGGCAGAAGCAGCCCGGCAGGCCATCGAACGCCAGGCTTGGCAAACCAACGGACTGGCAAAACTTAGCGAAGTGATGGCTGGAGATCTGGCAATTGAGGAACTCTCAAAGAGCGTGATTCAACTGCTCTGCCACTATTTGGAAGTTCAGGTTGGGGCAATTTTTCTGGCGAGGGATGGTAACCTGTATCTTTCGGGGAGCTACGCTTACACCCAAAATCAACCAGATCACTTCGAGATTGGAGAGGGCTTGGTTGGGCAAGCAGCCCTAGATCAACAAATGATTGTACTCACAAATCTACCTGCAGAGCGTATTCAGATTACTACAACACTGGGTGAAATCTTTCCCAAAACCGTGGTCGCGGTTCCCTTTACTTTCGAGGCCAAAACGGTGGGCGTTATGGTGTTGGGATCGTTGGGCGCATTTTCAGGGCGGGAGCAGCAATTTTTACAGCAAGCCGCCGCAAACATCGGGGTTGTCTTCCACACCATCCAGGCCCGCGAGCAAATCGACCAATTGTTGCAACACTCACAGTTTCAAGCGGATGAACTCCAAACCCGAGAAGAAGAACTGCGTTCCGCAAATGAGGAACTCGAAGCCCAGGCTGAGAACCTAAAATTGGCCAACCTTGAATTATTGAGAGTACAGAAAGAAAGCCAAGAGGATGAAGGAGACATAAAATCTGATGAGTAGCAATCATGTTTCGGATACCACGAACTGGCTGAAAGCCTTTCGCCATCAGATTGTAAACTTACTCTTCGGCAGCATTGCGATTTTGAGTACCATTGGATTGATCTTTGCCTTTCTCCAGCAAATCCAAGATAGCGGTATCGGTTTAAACTTTGTGTTAGGCTATTATTCTGTGGGCTATATTATGGTGCTGGTTTTATACTTCAACCGGCAAATCCCCGACCAATGGCGGGCACTTAGTTTTTTGGTCCTGCTTTATATTTTTTCTTTACTGGCTCTCTATTCAGGTTGGCTGGCCGGGGGAGGTCGGGTCTTCTTATTGCCCTTGATTGTGCTGTCCACGATTTTGCTTGGGCCACGTGCCGGCATTATGGCCGCCATTATCAGCTTGCTAACATTTGCTATTTTTGGTGTGGCCTTTTCTCTAAATTGGCTGAGCTACGATCTCGCGCCTGGTTTGGCAGATCCGCTGATCATCATCACCGAGGGGGTTGGCTATGCGATGGCTGTCGGCATGACCAGCATCGGAATGTGGTTTTTCGGTCGCGGACTAAGTGCTGCCAACGACGCCATCAGAGATGCCCAAGATGCGCGCGAATTATTGGCGCAACGCGCCCTTGAGGTAGATGCTGCCAACCAAAAGCTGGAAGAACGCACACGGAAGATCGAAGCCGTAAATAAAACCCTCGAAGAGCAAATTTGGTTTTCGACGGGCGAATCCCATCTCAATGAGGCTATGCGCGGGGATCAAGAATTCTCTGTGGTGGCGAGGCGTGTAATTCAGCAGTTGTGCCAATATCTGGATATTCAGGTGGGCGCGCTGTTTATTCTGGAGGGCGACACACTCAAATTAGCCGGGCGATATGCCTACGCGCCTGAGTTGAATTTAACGGAAAATTTTAATATTGGTGAGGGCCTTGTGGGTCAGGTGGCCCTCGAAAAATCCAGTTTGATTCTCGATGAGATTCCACCCGAGAGTATCAAAATCCGCTCGGGATTAGGCGAAATCCTTCCCAAAAATCTGGCTTTGATTCCCATCATGTACAACGATCAAGTAAACGGCGTACTGGAGTTAGGCACGTTGAAAGCTTTCACGGGAAAGCAAATCGAATTTCTTCACGAAATTTCGGGAAATATTTCATTGGCTTTGCAAAATATTCAGGCTCGTGAACGCATTCAAGCGCTGTTGAGCGAAACCCAAAATCAGACCGCGGCCATGCAAGCCCAAGAGGAAGAATTGCGGGCGGCCAATGAAGAACTGGCCGCCCAAGCCGAAGCCTTGCGCGCCGGGCGTGTGAGCCTGTAAGCAGGAGTTATCTTTATGTGGTCATGGATCCGCCGACTGGTGGCGCCCCCCGTATTTGAAGATGATGCAGAAAAAACAAACGCTGCGCAGATTTTAAATGGCGTGGTTTGGTTCAATATCATGGTTTGGGTGTTGGTGCTGGGGGCTTTGCCGTTTACAGAGTATCCATACTTAGGGTTGGGGATTGTCAGCGGGCTGATGTTATTTGCCATAGGCGTGCTTTTGGCCTTGCATCGGGGTCATGTGCAAGCGGTTGGCCAGGGATTTGTAGTTTTCTTGTGGATTGCTACATCAGCCCTGATTGCTTTGTCAGGTGGGATTAACAACCCTGAAACCTCCGGTTTTGTCATTGTAATTATGGCCGCAGGGTTGCTGCTGGGCATCCGCTCTGCCATCTTTTACGCGAGTCTCACCTTGCTCTCGGCCGTAGGGATTTACATAACGGAAATAAATGGATTATTACCCCAACTGATTCCGATGGAACCATTTATCAGCGTGGTCGTGACCTGGATTAACATTCTCGGAATCACCGGCATCTTTTATCTGGCCCTCTCCAGCCTGGAAAAAGCGCTTCGGAGCGCGCGCACCAACGAGGATAAACTGGCCGAAAATAACATAACCCTGCAAATGCTGGCTGCTTCGCTTGAAGATCAGGTGATCGAACGCACTGCCAGCGCTGAATCTGCTAAAAACGCCCTCGAAATTGAGCTGTGGCAGATCAGCCAACTAGCACAAATCAACAATTTAATGCGCGGCGAGCAAGATATTGTCACCCTGGCTGCCAATGTCATCAAAGGGCTGTGCCAGGCCCTGGATGTGCAAGTCGGGGCGCTTTTTTTGCGAGAAGAGCAACATTTTAAACTCATCGGCAGTTATGCCTTCAGCCAGCGCAAACAAGCCGCGCCCCAATTTGGCTTGGGGGAGGGTCTGGGTGGGCAGGCCGCCCTCGAAAAACAAATTCTGGTGCTCGACGAGGTCCCCGTGGATTATATGCCCATCCAAACCGGATTGTTCGAGGGCCGGCCCCGCCAAATTACCGCCATTCCCTTCTTGTTCGACGATCAGGTTTTAGGGGTGATCGAAATCGCCAGCCTGGAACCCTTAACCACAAAAAAACTCAAATTCTTACAGCGCTTCACCGAAAATGCCGGCATTGCCTTTGGCACCGCATTGGCCCGCATGCAAGTCAATAACCTGCTGCGTCAGACCCAAGAGCAGGCCGAACAGTTAAGCGTGCGTGAAGAAGAACTGCGCAGCACCAACACCGAGCTAAAAATCCAATCCGATTTTCTGCGCACCTCACAAGAGAAACTCCAGGCCCAACAAGCCCACCTGGAAGTTGCCAACGCCGAACTCGAAGAAAAAACGCAAACCCTGCAAGAGCAACGCACAATTCTTGACCAACAAAACCGCGATCTGCGTATTGCCCAGCATGATTTGCAGATCAAAGCCGAAGAGCTTACCCTGGCCAACCGCTACAAATCGGATTTTCTCGCCAATATGTCGCACGAATTGCGCACGCCGCTCAACAGCTTGCTGATTCTGGCGCGCATGTTAGCCGACAATACCGAGGGCAACCTGACAGAAGACCAGATCAAATCGGCGCAGGTGATCTATAACAGCGGTTCCGATCTGCTCAATTTAATCAACGACATCCTCGACCTCTCTAAAGTTGAGGCCGGGCGCATGGCCTTCCACTTTGAGCAAACCGCCCTCACCGAAATCACCGAAATCCTGCAAGTGCAGTTCGCCCCCGTCAGCGCAGAAAAAAATCTGCCGTTGGAGGTCATCATTGACCCCGACCTGCCCAAAAGCATCGAAACCGACTCTCAACGCTTGCGCCAGATCGTTAAAAACCTGCTCTCCAACGCCTTCAAATTCACCGAAAGCGGTACCATCACCCTGCGCATCACCCGGCCTGCAGCCAGCCCGCAACTCGAGCAAAGCCACCTGACTCGCGAAAACGCCATTGCTATCCAGGTACGCGATACCGGCATTGGCATCCCCGCCGAAAAACAGCAGCAAATCTTTGAAGCTTTCCAACAAGCCGATGGCAGCACCAGCCGGCGCTATGGCGGCACCGGCCTGGGTTTGGCGATCGTGCGCGAAATGGCCTTGCACCTGGGCGGATTTGTCACCGTGGAAAGTCAGCCCAATGAAGGCTCCGTTTTTTCTGTGATTGTTCCGATTAAGCAGGACACCGCAAGCCCTGAAAGCCGCACACATCCCCAGGAAGCAGCTGCCCCTCAAAAGCCGTTGAGCCGCTCCGCTCCTTCGGAAGTGGCAGTCCAACCCAAAGTGATTCCCAGCCTCAAGGAATTGGCCTCCCCTGCCAGCGAAACCCTCGATCATCCCCTGCAACCCGGCGAAAAACTGCTACTGGTTATCGAGGATGATCCCACCTTCGCGGATATTCTCAAAGGTTTTGCCCAAAAGAAAGGTTTCCGCTGCCTGAGTACGCCGCGCGGCGAAAACGGCCTGGATTTAGTGCGGCGCTACAAGCCCCAGGCCATCATCCTGGATTTGAATTTGCCCGGCATCAGCGGGTGGGATGTGCTCGAAGCGCTCAAAAACGACCCTGAACTACGGCATATTCCAGTACACATCATGTCAGCCGAAAACGAAAATATTCAGGCTTATCAGCGCGGCGTAATCGGTTTCCTGACCAAACCTGTCAGCCCGGAGAGCCTGAACGAGGCTTTTTCAGAGATCGAAACCTTCATCGAGCGCCAGATCAAAACGCTGCTGTTGATCGAAGACGACTCCAACACCCGCCACAGCATCATCCAGTTGCTTTCCGGTGCGGACGTGGAGATTACCGAGGCCTGGCTGGGGCAAGCTGCCCTGGATCTGCTCAAATCCCGTCATTTTGATTGCATCATTTTAGATTTGAGCCTGCCCGATATGAGCGGTTTTGAGTTGTTGGAAAATCTGCACCACAATGATTATGCCGTGAAATCGCCGATCATTGTATACACCGGGCGCGATCTCTCCGAGGAGGAGAATCACCAATTGATGCGCTATGCCGACAGCGTGATTGTGAAAGGTGTAAAATCACCGGAGCGCCTGCTCGATGAAACCGCCCTGTTTTTGCACCGGGTGGTGGCCGATCTGTCGATCGAGAAGCAAAAAGCAATCCAAAAACTTTACCGGCGAGATGAGGCGCTGCGCGGCAAGAAAATTTTGATCGTGGATGACGATATGCGCAATTCTTTTGCACTCTCGCGGCTGCTAAGTGAGCGTGATTTGAAAGTGGAAATTGCTCCCAATGGTCAAAGAGCACTCGAAATGCTGGAGCAAATCCTGGATATCGAACTCGTGTTGATGGATGTCATGATGCCCGTGATGGATGGCTTGGAAACCACGCAGCGCATCCGGCAAAATCCGCGCTTCAAAAATCTGCCTATTTTGGCCCTGACGGCCAAAGCCATGAAAGGCGACCGCGAGCAATGCCTGGCGGCGGGCGCGAATGATTATTTGAGCAAACCCGTTGACCCCGACCGTTTGTTTACCATGTTACGAGTCTGGCTCTACAATTGATGAACAAAAGCGAGCAAGCTCAACTTGAAATTGATCTGCTGGTGGAGGCCATTTTCCGGCGATATGGCTATGATTTTCGCCATTACTCGCGCGCTTCCTTGAAGCGACGGCTGGAAAATCATATCACCCAAAATGGGGTCACNNGTGACCGAAATGTTCCGCGATCCCTGGTTTTTTGCTGCCCTGCGAGAAAAAGTGCTCCCGTTTCTAAGTACCTTTCCCTTCATCAATATCTGGCAAGCGGGTTGCGCCACTGGCGAGGAGGTGTATTCGCTGGCAATTCTGTTGCAAGAAGAAGGGTTATACTCGCGCTGCCGCATCTATGCCACCGATTTCAACAGTGCAGCCCTCGAAAAAGCAAAAGCTCGTATTTACCCGCTCAAACGTATGCGGGAATATAACCAAAACTACCAACAAGCCGGGGGTAAAGGCTCCCTCTCGGATTATTACCTGGCGCAATACGATGCGGCTATTTTTGATCCCGCGCTGCAAGAAAAAGTCACCTTTGCCAGCCACAACCTGGCAACGGATGGCGTTTTTGGCGAAATGCACCTGATATTGTGCCGCAATGTGCTGATTTACTTTGACCGCCCGCTGCAAAACCGGGTTTTAAACATCTTCCGTAAGAGCTTGCGCCATAACGGATTTTTGTGCCTGGGCAGCCGAGAATCCATTGATTTCACAGAGATCAGCCAAAGTTTTACGGTATTATCATCCAACGAGCGGATTTATCACTATAAGGGCGTCACAGACGGTTTAGGGTTAAAGCGGTGAGCTATCCATGAATGCATCTGCCCCTGTAATTGCCTCACAGGTTGTCGCCATTGGCGCTTCCACCGGTGGATTAGGCGCTCTTCAAACCATTTTGAGCGCCTTGCCCGCGGATTTTCCGGCAGCCCTATTGATTGTGCAGCATCGCAAAGCCGCCGCTAAAGATTTGCTCTCTGAAATTTTGGGGCGCACCTGTTTACTGGGCGTGCAGGAAGCCACGGATAAAATGCTGATCCGCACAGGGCAAGTCTATCTGGCCCCCGCAAATTACCATCTGCTTGTCGAGCGAGATTATTCCTTGTCGCTCTCAATTGATGAACGCGTTTCGTATGCCCGCCCCTCCATTGATGTGCTTTTTGAAACCGCGGCTGAAGCTTATGGAAAAAATCTGGTGGGAGTCTTGCTAACGGGCGCAAATCATGATGGCACCGCCGGTTTTCGCAGAATCAAAGCCCAACGAGGTTTGACTATTGCACAAGACCCCGAAACAGCCGAGGCCCAAACGATGCCGCAATCAGCCATTCAGGCTGGTGTGGTCGATCTAGTGCTCAGCCTGGAAAAGATTGCCGGATATCTGAAACATTATTTTGAACGAGAGTTAAGCCATGACGTCACAACCACAGAATCCACACCGCACATATAAAATTCTCACGGTGGATGACACGCCTAACAACCTGTACTTGCTCGACAGGTTGTTAGGCACGCTCCCCCATGTGGAGGCCATCAAAGCCTATGATGGCAACACCGCCCTGGCGCTCACATTAGAACATGAATTCTGCCTGGCGATTGTGGATGTTCAAATGCCCGAGATGGATGGCTACGAATTGGTCGAATTGCTGCGCGGCAATCAGGCCACGGCCCAACTCCCAGTAATTTTTGTGAGCGCCATCCTATCGGATGAGTATTATCACCGCAAGGGTTATGATGTCGGCGCGGTTGATTTTATGAGCAAACCCTTCAACCTCGACATTTTATTGAGCAAAGTGCGCGTCTTCATCAACCTGTATGAGCAGCGTATCCAAATCCAGGAGTGGAATCAAGCGTTGGAGCGTATGGTAGAGCAGCGCACCAACGAACTCTCATTGGCTTACGAGCGCCTGGCGCTGCTCGATCAGGCCAAAAACGATTTCATCCAGGTAGCGGGTCACGAACTACGCACCCCTTTGACCGTGATTTCAGGGTACACCAGCGCGCTGCGCTCGATGCTCAAGCACGAACCAGCCGCACTACAAATGGTGGAAGGCATCCAGACCGGGCAAGAACGCCTGCTGGAAGTCATCAACAACATGCTCTATGTTTCGCGCATCGATAATGAAGTGCTGCAAGTTCTGCCTCAAATGATCTCACTCAACGAAATTTTGAAGAAAATCCAAATGGAACTGCAAGATGCTCTGGATGAACGCAAATTGACCCTGAATCTACAGGAATTGGATAGGCTTCCGATGATTGAAGGCGATCCCGACCTGCTGCCCAAAGCCTTCAATTATTTGATCGTGAACGCCATCAAATACACCCCGGATGGTGGTTCCATTACAATTAGCGGGAGCACCCTGGAAGACCGCGACGCACAGTGGCTTGAAATCCGCATTCAGGATACCGGAATCGGGATCAATCCTGAACATTTGGATCTGATCTTCGAGAAATTCTTCCAAACCGGGCAAGTGAACCTGCACTCGAGCAGCAAAACGAAATTCAAGGGTGGTGGTCCTGGCTTGGGGTTACCTATCGCCCGAGGGATTATCGCGGCTCATCAGGGAAGCATTTGGGCCGAAAGCCCGGGTTACGATGAAACACAACTCCCCGGCAGCACATTTTTCATCCGGTTGCCTGTGGTTTCAACATAACGCCCTTTTTAAACGGTTCTCCGGAGTTTATAGGTATGTCCTCTATTTTTGCCATGCGATCCTACAAAATCTTAGCGGTTGACGACAAAGCTGATAACTTGTTCACGTTAGAAAAACTGCTTAAAGATATTCCAGATGTGACCCTGATCACGGCGACCTCCGGAAACGATGCGCTGCTCCTGACCCTGGATCACGAATTTTGCCTGGCAATTGTGGATGTGCAGATGCCCAACATGGATGGCTACGAACTGGTGGAATTGCTGCACGGCAACCGCAGAACTGCCCAAGTGCCCGTGATTTTTGTCAGCGCCATCTTCTCAGATGAGTACCATCACCGCAAGGGCTATGATGTGGGCGCAGTTGATTTTTTGAGCAAACCCTTCAACCCCGATATTTTGTTGAGCAAAGTGCGCGTGTTCATCAATTTGTATGAACAGCGTTTACAGCTTGAAGATTGGAGCCAATCGCTCGAAAAAACGGTGGCCTTGCGCACCGCCGAGTTGGCACACGCCTATGATTCAACCCTGGAGGGCTGGGCCAAAGCCCTGGAATTACGCGAACAAGAAACTGCCGGACACTGCCGCAGGGTGGTTGAGCTGACCCTGGCAATGGCCAAACGCTTAGGGATTAAAAACCAGGATTTGATTCACATCCACCGCGGGGCTTTGCTGCACGATATTGGCAAAATGGGNNATCCCCGACTCGATTTTGTTAAAACCCGGTCCCCTCACAGAAGATGAATGGGAAATCATGCGCCAGCACCCCATATATGCTTACGAATTGCTGCGGAGTATTTCGTTTCTGCGGCCAGCACTGGATATTCCCAACTATCACCATGAGCGTTGGGACGGTTGTGGCTATCCCTTTGGCTTGACAGGCGAAAAAATCCCCTTGCCGGCGCGCATCTTCGCCATCGTGGATGTCTGGGATGCTTTGACTTCGAACCGCCCATACCGGCAAGCGCTCTTATATGCTGAGGTTATCGAGCATCTGCAAAACGAATCGGGGAAACATTTCGACCCGAAACTGCTGGATATCTTCATCGAGATGATCCAGGAATATCAACCTGGATGCTGACGGGCGCTTTTGCCTAAGAAATACCCCAGGGCCGCACCGCCCCCCAAGGCTAGCACACCCACCCAAATGAAGGCGTCCCGCCAAAACACCACAGGGAACAGGCGAATCAGCGAATCGGAATAGTTGAAAATCCAGCTCTGACCTTCGAAGAAAATGCGGTGGAAGGTGATAAACAGGGAATTGAAGTTGAGGGCCAGGTACACCATCAGGGCGGAGATCAAACCCACGGTCAGCCAGCCGCCGCGGGCCAGCGCCCATTTGAAAGCGTCCCACCAATCAGATCGTTGCGCCCAAACCCCCAGGCCCAGTAAGATCAATAGGCCGCCCCACAGCACTCCCATCGCATAGCCCACCACAATTTTCACATCCAGCATGTGCTGTAATTCGCGGTCATTATAGAAGTAGCCGCAATCCCGCGGGGAGAGAAAATCTTCACAGGGGCCAGCCGCTTGCTGCCCCGCAGGGAAGTGCAGATCGGCCAAAAATTCGATCCCAGCGCCATTCAACAGATAATCGACGGAGAGTTTGGCCCAATCCAGGCGCTCGGCCTGAGTGAAACCATAGCGGTCATCGGGGAAGTAGGGCAGGCGATATTCCACGTTATAGTAGAGCGGCGTAAGCAAAATG
>DOTA01000243.1 GCA_003513015.1 Chloroflexota bacterium | reverse complement strand
GTGTTCGAAGGCCGGGTAAAAGCGGGCCAGCAGGTATACGCCGGCGTTCACCATCGTGGCAGCATGGATCAGGGCCGAAATGGGAGTCGGCGCTTCCATGGCATCAGGTAGCCAGGTATGCAGCGGAACTTGGGCCGATTTCGCCGCGGCGGCCACCAGAAAACCGAAAGCCAGCGCACTTAACACGCCCGCAGGCAGCGTATGCGCTTCGGCCAGAATTTGATTGATTTGATACGTTCCCAAGTAAGCATAACAAATCAGCGCGCCGACCAATAGGCCGACCCCGCCAATTTGGGTGATGATCAGAGCTTTGAGGCCACCCGCAACCGCCTTGGGGTCATCATTGTGAAAAGAGATCAGAGCATAGGAACACAGGGCGGTCACTTCCCAAAGCAAAAACATCAGCAGCAAGTTGCCCGCCAGCCCCAGCCCGGCCATCGTGCCGATGAAAAGCAGCACCAAAACATAATAGCGCCGCAGTTGCTCAGCGTGATGAGCCATGTAATCCACGGAGAAAATCACGGCCAGGCTACCGACCACGGTGGCGATCACGGCGATAAAAACGCCCAAACCATCGGGGACGAAAGTAAAATCCCCAAAAACGGATCCCATGGGAAGGCTGATGGCGGGATTCTCATGGGCATTGGGCAGGAGTGCTAACCCCGAAAGGCCCGCGGCCACCGAAAAAATCACCGCTAAAACATGCTGCCTGCGCGTCTGCCGCTCCGGGAGCAGCCAGATCAGCAGCGCGCCCAGCCAGGGCAACCCAATCGTAAACAGAACAAGCCAGGCAATCATGGTTTAGCCTCGCAAACTCGCTAATGCTTTGACATCGAAAGTACCCAAACGGCGGCGCACTTGCACGGCCAGGGCCATGCCCATCACTGCTACCACGGTATCAGCCACAATCACGGTCATCGCCAAACTTTGACTGAGGTTCATTTTGCCGTTAGCGCTGCCCGCGGCGATCAAGGCCAATAGCGCGCCTTTGACCAAAATTTGCAGGGCAACGATCAGTTTCACCAGATTGCGCCCTATCAGCAGGCCGTAAAAACCCACACCCAACAGGCCAATCACGCCAACCAAGGCCATTTGCCAGATTGATAGCTGCATGGCTAATCCTCCCCGGCACCTGCGGCCCGTTGCTGCATGGCTGCCAGCTCGCGCTCGCGGCGGGCAATCATTTCGTCCGCCAGGGTACCGGTGATGGGGGCTTGAGATTCACCCAAAATGCCGAGCAACCCCAAAACGCCACAAAAGATCAAAACCACCTGCACCAGCATGTCGAGGGCGCGCGTTTCCCAAAGCACTTCCGCTAAGGGCGCTTCAACGACCGCTGGAACACCTGCCAGCGAGGCGGGCAAAAGATAAATGCCCAAGAGCGCTACATACAAAGCCGTCAGACCCCAGATCAAAGGTTTGGGCAGCACGGTCGTGGTTTCGATCTCATTTTCACCGGCAATGCTGATGGCGAAAACGAACAGGATCGTCACTAGCCCCGCGCCCACGCTCAACTCGATCACCGCCACCTGGGTTGCGCCCATCAAATAGAAGATCAGTGAAACCAGGGCGCTGACCCCCGCTAGCCACAGGGCGGCATTCAGCAGACGAGAAGCATGGATCGCCAGGACCGCGAAGATGATAGTGAGGACGATCAGAATTAACAGAGACAAGTCAGCCGCCTCAAATCAGGCAGCAGCCAGGGCTTTTTCGCCCTGGCCAGCCAGATAAGTTTCCACCGATACGCCGTAAAAAGCAGCCATCGCTTCGGGATCACTCACTTCCACGTGACCCCAGCGGGCTAATTCGATGTCGGCGCTCAGGTTGTAGCGACCATCGTAGGGGTTTCCGTCGGGCATGATCGCGCCCCACAGGCGCTTGACTTGCTGGAATTGCGTATCGTTCAAGCCACGGGCATAGCGCAGATTAGTTTTATAGAGATCCGCCCCTTTCAGGTTGGCCTGCTCCAGGTTTGCGCCCGCCAGGCTGGCACGGGTCAGCTTGGCAGCGGTCAGGTTTGCCAGGCTGAGATCAGCCCAATCCATTTGAGCCTGATGAAAATCAACGATGCTCAAGTTAGCTTTCATCAGGTCTGCACCTTGCAATTGCGCCTGACAGAGGGCTACACCTTGTAAAGAACCATCTTCCAGCCAACCGCGCGCCCGCAGGGCTTCGACCGCTTGCAACGCAATTTTGTTGTCATGGCTGCGTAATTTATTCAAGAGTTCCATTTTTGTATTCATTTTTATGCCTCCAAATCATTGCCATTTTTGGCGAATGTGAATTTTTGAACAATATATCTATAGTATATGTGAAATTAGTAACAAATCCAGTAACTTTAAGGTAACAAAGCGGTAACAAAAAGGGCCGGATAAAATTGAGGATTGGGGAATTTAACGGGGTAAAAAAGGATGTTCAGGCCAGGCTTTGAGGGTGGCAGCCCTCTCAGGGCGGATTCTGAATCTCGGTTTTGGGAGGTGGTTAAATCCCAAATTTGAGAGAATCCCACAAGCTGTTATAATCCCCCCAACCCAAACTATGAAAGGAAATCCCCATGAATCAATGGAAAAATCCCCCCGCTTTAACAATCGATCCTGCGAAAACCTACCTCGTCACCATGGAAACTAACCGCGGTACGATCGAATTGGAACTTTACCCCGCACACGCCCCTGTGACGGTGAATAATTTTGTTTTTCTGGTCAACGAAGGTTTCTACAATGGCGTTAGCTTTCACCGCGTGATAAACAATTTTATGATCCAGGGTGGCGACCCTACCGGAACCGGACGCGGCGGCCCAGGCTATAAATTTCAGGATGAAACTTATGGTAACCCGCTCAGACATGGCACCGGGGTGCTCTCGATGGCGAACTCTGGGCCGAACACGAATGGCAGTCAGTTTTTTATCACGCATGCTCCCCAACCGCATCTGGATGGCAAACACACCGTTTTTGGCAAGGTGGTGAATGGCATGGATGTGGTCAATGCCATCCGCCAAGGCGATGTAATGGAAACCGTGACTNNTCTTAAATTAATTATGGGCTACCATTACACCATCACGGAACACTTGCTCAACGCATTTCTTTGGAGCTTGCTGCATACATCTGTGAAGATCGAAGCCAGTGATCTCCAAAAAATTCCCGAAAAAGGCCCGCTGCTTCTATTCATCAACCATGTCAATTTTTTGGAAGGGCCAATTCTTTACACGCAGTTACAGCATATCAAACCCCGGGCGCTGACGGGTTTCGCCAAAATTGAATTTTGGGATAACCCCATTACGGCCTTCACCTTCGAAACCTGGGATGCTATTCCCTTAAAACGGGGCGAGGCCGATTTGAGCGCTATCAAAGCCGCAGTAGAGCGCATCAAGGCCGGGCAGATTTTTGCGATGGCCCCGGAGGGCACTCGCAGCCGCAGCGGTCAATTGCAGCGCGCTCACCCTGGAGTTGCGATGCTCGGTTATCTGAGCGAAGCCACCATTATGCCCATGGCCTGTTACGGCCATGAAAACTATAAAACGGATTGGAAACACCTACGACGGCCCGCTTTTCATTTGCGTGTGGGATCGCCTTTCCGCCTGAGTGCCGGCGACAAAAAAATCAAAGGCCCGGTGCGCCAGCAAATGGCCGATGAGATGATGTACTTGCTCTCCGCTTTGCTGCCGGAGCAATATCGTGGCGAATACGCCAACCTTTCGCAAGCTACCACGGAGTTCATTTCGTTCCAAGATGTTGATTGACACCTTCATGTCGTTGATCCCTGTGGGCTGCCTGGTTTTGCTGCTAGCGGTCGCGGGGATCGTTTCGATTTTGTGGACGGAGTTGAAAGGCGCGCCTTATGTGGCAACTCCGCGCCGCACGGCCCGCCGGATGCTGGAATTGGCTGAAATCAGTTCCGAGGATGTAGTTTACGATTTAGGGTCCGGTGATGGGCGCTTGCTCTGGCTGGCCGCGCAAGAATTTGGGGCGCGGGCAGTGGGCGTTGAAATCGATCCCATTCGTTATGCCTGGACAAAAGTGCTGATCCGCCTGAAAGGGCTGCAAGGGCAGGTGCAGGTTATTCGGGCGGATTTATTCAAAGTTGATTTGCGCCCTGCCAGCCTGGTCACCGTTTACTTGTCAAGGGAGACGAATCGGCTGCTGATGGAAAAATTGGGAAATGAACTCTCTCCAGGTACCCGCATTGTGTCCCGTAAATATACTTTCCCCGCTTTAAATTTGATCCGGGAGGATGTGGCTGAGGAGTTGTATGTGTACCTGATCGGGAAGGCCTGAGTTCGAGGTTAATCGTGGACATCGGTCTGCTCAATGAAAAACAGTTGCATGCCGCCCTGAAGCATTGGTATGCCCAACCTGGCGACTGCCTGGAAGTTGCCGTGGGCGGCTTCGTGATCGATATTATTCAGGAGGGTGTTTTCGTAGAAATTCAGACCGGAAACTTCTCCAGCATCAAACGAAAAATCAAGACATTGACCAAAGAGCATGTTTTACGGCTGGTATATCCGATTGCTCACGAAAAATGGATTGTTAAACAAATTGAGGACGCACCAACTGTGCGGCGAAAATCTCCTAAACGAGGACAAGTCATTGAAGTATGCCAGGAGTTGGTGAGTTTTCCAGAGCTTTTGGCATGCCCTAATTTTTCTCTGGAAGTTCTGCTCATTCGGGAGGAAGAAATCCGGCGTTATGACGGCAACAAAGGTTGGCGGCGGCGCGGCTGGGTAACGGAGGAACGCAAATTGCTGGAGGTTGTCGAAAGCCACATCTTTCAGGACTCAACTGATTTGCAGGCGCTAATCCCTGCCGGATTGCCTGAGCCATTCACAACTACGGATCTGGCTCGCGAGTTGCAGATTCCACGCCGTCTCTCCCAACAGGCGGCCTATTGTTTGCGCAAAGCGGGTGTTGTCGAAACGATTGGTAAACGCGGGCGCTCGAATCTATATGCCCGTGTAGGAAGGATCAAATAAGGGTGGTTTCGGATGTACAAGGCGTTGCACTTCCCCAGCAATCAAGAGATCATCATCCTCGATGTGCGCTGGCGGCAACAGATCGCTTATTTGCGTTCACTGGATCAACAAGATAAATTGGTTTGCCCCGGTTGCAATCAACCTGTTCGGGTGCGGGCTGGGGAAACCAAAAGCTGGCATTTCGCCCACAAGCATCTGCAAAACTGCCCCTTCGAGAAGGAATCCCCCGCTTTGTTGCAAGCCAGGGCGGTTCTTTATCACTGGCTGGTCGACCAATTTGGGTCTGAGTCTGTCACGGTTGAGAAGAGTCTGAATGCACCAAATTTTCCCCGGCATGTTGATTGTTGGGTAGAAAAAGATAAATTAACTTCGGCTTATTGCATATTTGAGCGGCGGATGCCACCGGATGAGAGACACAATTTGAAATCTGCCTTTCGCGAGGTTGGCGTTCAGGTTAATTGGGTCTTTATTTCCGATCTGTTGCACATGGATTCGGAGCTTGGGCAAGACTACTTGTACTTGACCACCACTGAAAGAGCTTTTCTGCAAAAATCGGAATTGGATCAGGCCTGGCAAACCCACTTCGAGCATTTGGGGAGTTCGCTGCATTATTTAGATTCTGAGCAAGAAATGCTGATCACGTACCGCAATTTGAACGTGATCCACCTGCCACAGCTATATAGCGGCACTCGCCTAGAGCACCCGCTGAGCGAGGTACTGGCAGCTCCCGCCAACGGCGAATTTGTGCATCCCGGCGAAACAGATCGTTTGCAAAAGAGTCGGGCCGAAATCGAAGCTCAAGCGGATGTGGCTGCAAAACGCTGGCAAAAAGCACAAGATTTCTTCCGTCAGGGGAGTTCGCGACTAGAAATCTTCCCCAAGCCGAGTGAGAAGCCTGCCAACCCACCCTATGAACGCCGGGGAACTTGCAAATTCTGTGGTCAGGAAACCACCGATTGGGTCACCTATTTTGGCCAGACCAACGAGTGTATTTGCCGAGATTGCAAAGATCGATTTTAAGTTCGGGGTTGAAGGACACAATGTGGACAGCTTTCCCAAAAACAGAAAGTGCATTACACCTGTAAAAGTTCGGTTACTCTGTATAGAGGTGCTTGAGCAAATAATCTCATATGGGCAAGGTGACCAAACCCTGTCCGTGTCGATTTTCCCCATCTAAGGCAATCCTTTGTATAATAGGTCGCATGGATTTGCCACTCAACACGATTTTACAGGGTGACTGTATCGAAGTTTTAGAGGGGTTGCCGTTAAACTCGGTTGATCTCATCTTTGCTGATCCACCTTACAACCTGCAACTGCGCAATGAACTCCATCGCCCTAACCGTACCAAAGTGGACGCGGTCACCGATGATTGGGATCAATTTGATTCCTTTGCAGCTTATGATGTTTTCACGCGCGCTTGGCTCTCAGCCTGCAAACGGGTGCTTAAACCCACAGGATCGATCTGGGTGATCGGCTCGTATCATAATATCTTTCGAGTAGGTGCACTGATGCAGGATTTGGGATATTGGATGCTCAATGATGTAATTTGGGTCAAAACTAACCCCATGCCCAATTTTCGGGGTGTGCGTTTCACCAACGCCCACGAAACCCTGATCTGGGCCAGCACCGGCGAGGGTGCGCGCTACACCTTCAACCATCAGGCCATGAAGGGATTGAATGATGATAAACAAATGCGCAGCGATTGGTGGATCACACCCCTGGCGACGGGTGCGGAACGTCTGAAAGATGAAAACGGAGAGAAAGCCCATTCCACGCAAAAACCAGAGGCTCTACTTTATCGGGTGATTCTAGCCTCTACCCATCCCGGGGATGTGGTGCTCGATCCGTTCTTTGGCAGCGGCACCACCGGGGTGGCCGCCAAACGCTTGCACCGCCAATGGATCGGAATCGAGCGTGAGGAAAAATACATCCAATTGGCGCGCCAGCGCATTCAAGAAGCGGAATCAGCCCCCTTCGATGAGAAAACCTTTGAGATTAGAAGCAGGCGCAAAGCGGCGCGGCGCGTTCCTTTCTCCGTTTTGTTGGAATCCGGTTATTTGATATCCGGCCAAAAGCTCTATTTCCAGCGCGATGCCCATCGCAGCGCCCTCATCAAACCCGATGCTCACCTGCGCACCGCCGATGGCTTTGAAGGTTCTATTCATCAGGCAGCGCGGCATTACGCCGACGAAGCCCCCTGCAATGGCTGGGATTTGTGGTTTTTGGAAGAAAACGGGGAATTGATTAGCCTGGATGCGTTGCGCGAGCGTTTCCGAGCTTCAATTGGTTAGCCCAGAAATGGTGGTTTCGATGTTTTCAATGCCGTTTAGGCATTCGAGCATCCATTGGATATCTTCCTGATCGCGCTCAAAGCGATCTGGCACGCGTAAAATCCGCAAAATGAAATCGGCAATATCTTCGAGGGCGCGGCGATATAAGTAGAAACTAAGCATTTGGGGGTCAATGCCTGCCGCCGGGAATTGGCGTTCGTACGGAGGCCAGAAAACCTCCCAAAAGTTGGACTCACCGGCATAAAAAATTAGGTCATGCTCAGGCGGGGCAATCAGGGCGTTCTCCCAATCGAGAACGTAGAGGCGGCCTTCAGCGTCGGTCATCAGGTTGGCGCCGTGTAAATCGGTGTGGCAGATCACTTTCGGTTTGGTAGATTCCCGGGCGACCGCTTGCAATTTTTTGAGTTCTTGCAGGGCGGTCACGATCTCGGTTTGGCGCGGCAGAACCGTCTGGCGCAGCAAAAGCTGGCCGGGGGTAGCGTTTTCATCAAGGGCGGCCAAAATCTCAAAGGATTGCAGCAAAACGTGCTCGAAGCTGATCTCAAACTGGTCGATGAAGGGCTGCTCAAATTCGAGTTGTGCGCGGCAATTGTGCAAAGTGCCCACCAATCCGGCAAGTTGGGCCACAATCGGGTCAGGGAGTTTGCCAAAACCCACCACATTCCCGTTGATGAAGTTGGTAATGACCAATTCGTTGCTGCCGATTTTGAGCGAGAAATCCCCCTCCTGCGTGGGCAGGGGATGCGGGATGTTGGGCAAAATCCCGCGGTCGTGAAGTTCGTGCATCAGCGGCAGGTAAAAAGCCCGCGAACTGGCCACGGAATTTTGATGGGCGACCGGATCAAATACTTTGAGAACCCAGGGCGTGCCTGCGAGGGTATCAGCGCGATAACAATCCCCGCCCCAGCCGCGCAGCAGGAATTGCAGGTCGGTTATTTCCAGACCGTAATTTTCTCGGATGGCGCGCATCAATTTACTTTCATCGATAATTAGGTTATTTTTCACTTTTAAACCACCAAGGCTCAAAGTCACGAAGAAAACCCAAAGAAAGTTTAGAAGAACTTTGGGCCTTCGTGTCTTTGTGTTGAAATTTTTTTCGATTTTTCAGCGAGACTGCTTTTTACGCATTACGAATCAAACTTGTTTCAGCGCCCACTCGATCACTGCCAGCACCTCGGGCAGACCCATGCCCAACGCGCGCATTTTCTCTGCAGAGGGAATGCTGTTCTCATCCCAGCCGCGGCGCTTGTAGACCGCATCCAGCAATCTTTCGTATTGATCTTCGCGGTACTTGCGGAGATGGGCCATCTTCTCCTCGGTGGTCAAGTTTTCGGGGTCGATGCCAATCAGGTCGCGTAGTTGATTGTCGTAACGCTCGGCGCGGGATTCGTACTCCACCGCGGTGACCGGCCCCATCGCCCGGTAGGGGGGATAATCGTGCTGGCGGCCCACGCGCCCCTGGCGCAGGGCGAACACTTTTTGGAAGTTGTAGACCCGTTCAGATTGATCCAGTAAAGTTTGGGGCGTGGTGGGGATGCCGGTCACGCCTTCGTGAATCCAG